>CBFCWS010000041.1:0-13522 GCA_965601765.1 uncultured Ilumatobacter sp.
GTGCTCATCGGTGCCTTCACCAAGTCGGCGCAGGTGCCGTTCGGGGGCTGGCTGCCGGGTGCGATGGTCGCGCCGACGCCGATCAGCACCTATCTCCACGCGGCCACGATGGTGAAGGCGGGCGTGTACCTCGTCGCGCGGCTGTCACCCGTGGTCGCCGATCTGGGAATCTGGCGGATGACGATCATCGTGGTGTCGTCGACGACGATGATCACCGGAGGTTGGCGGGCCCTGCGCCAGCACGACCTCAAGCTGCTGCTCGCCTACGGCACCGTCAGCCAGCTCGGGTTCATGATGCTGCTGTTCGGCGCCGGCTCGGACAAGCTCGCCCAGGCCGGCATCCTCGTGCTCATCGCCCACGGGGCGTTCAAGGCCGCGCTGTTCATGGTCGTCGGCATCGTCGACCACCAGGTCGGGACCCGCGACGTCCGGCTCCTCACCGGGTTCGGGCGAGGCTGGCGACCGGTGATCGGCGTCGCCGTCGTGGCCGCCGCCTCGATGGCGGGGATCCCGCCGGCCCTCGGGTTCATCGCCAAGGAGAAGGGTCTGATCGGCGCGCTCGACGCGACGTTCGCCGGAGCCTCGTTCATGGTCGGGGTCTTCGTCGTGGGGTCGGTGCTGACGGTCGCGTACTCCGGCCGCTACGTGCTCGGGTTGCTCGGCAAGCTCCACCAGCCCGGTGCGTCGCCGACCGACGAGCGCGACCGGATCGACTGCGCGGTCGCCAACCCGCCCGGACCGCTGATGGCCGTCCCGCCGGTCCTGCTCGCAACGTTCACCCTCGCGGCCGGGATCGCACCGGTCATCGTCGACCAGCTCACCAAGGACGCCACCACGGCGCTGTATCCGGACGGCAAGCCGTCCGACGTCGTGCTGTGGGCGGGGTTCAACACCGCCCTCGTGCTGTCGATCGTGATCGTCGCCCTCGGCGTGGCGCTCATGGCCGCCCGGGTCGTCGTCGAGCGGTTCCAGCGCTGGTTCGGGGTCCTCATCGCGCCGGTGCCGACCGCCGATCGTTCGTTCTGGGGCACGGTGACCGGTGTGTCGGGGTTCGCCAAGTCGATGACGAAGGTCGTGCAGAACGGCTCGCTGCCCGTGTACCTCATGGTGATCCTCGGCGTCGCCGCGCTCGCGCCGATCGGCCCGGCCTTCGGAGCGATCGACGACCTGCCGCCGTGGGTTCGGACGTGGGTCCACCTGCCGCTCGCGATCGGCGTCGTCGTCGCGGCGCTCGGCGCCACGATGATCCGCCGGCGCATCGCCGCGGCACTGATGCTCGGCGCGGTGGGGTATGCGATGGCCGGGTTCTTCGTGATCCAGGGCGCTCCCGACCTCGCCCTCACCCAGCTGACGATCGAGACGCTCGCGACCGTGCTGTTCGTGCTCGTGCTGCGGTTCCTGCCCCGCCGGTTCGAGGACGCCCGCGCGGCGGTGACCGCACCGATCCGGCTGGCGGTGTCGGTCGTCGTCGGGCTCAGCGTGTTCGTGTTCGCGCTGATGGCCGTCGGCGCCCGCGGTGACGTCGCCGCCCCGTCGGTGTCGGAGGAGATGCTCGAGCGATCCGTTCCCGACGCGTTCGGGTCCAACGTCGTGAACGTCATCCTCGTCGACTTCCGCGGACTCGACACGCTCGGCGAGATCACCGTGCTCGTCGTCGCCGCGCTCGGCATGGTCGCCCTCGCGCGGGTCGTCTTCGAGGGGCAGCGTCCACGCACCGGGGCACGGCCGAGCCGGTTCGCGCAGCTCCCGCTGCTCGACACCTCGACGCGGCTCCTGTACGGGAGCATCCTCGTGCTGTCGCTCTACTTCCTGTTCGCGGGCCACAACCAGCCGGGCGGCGGATTCGTCGGCGGCCTGACCGCCGGTGCCGCGCTCAGCCTCCGGTACGTCGCCGGCGGGACGTCCGCCGTGCTGTCGGCGGCGCGGGTCAAGCCGTGGATCGTGCTCGGCACCGGTCTCATCGTCGCGGCAGGCACGGCGATCGTCCCGCTCTTCACCGGGAACTCGCTGCTCGAGCACGCCGACGTCGAGGGCGACCTCCCACTGCTCGGCACGATCAAGGCCACGTCCGCCCTCCCGTTCGACATCGGCGTCTACCTCGTGGTCGTCGGTCTGGTCCTCATGGCGTACGAGGCGTTCGGGGACGACGCCCGGGCGGGCTCCGGCGCCGCCGCCGGGACCGAGCCGTCACCGGGCGACGGCGGCGAGGGTGGCGAGGCACCGTCACTCGACCGCGCCGGGGCAGCGTCGACCGACGACCTCGCCGAGTCCGCAGGCAGGACGTCGTGACGATCCTGACCGCCGCCGTCGCCGCCGTGCTGTTCGGGTGCGGGACCTGGCTGCTGCTGCAGCGCCGGCTCACCCGCATCATCATCGGCATCGGCCTGCTCGGTCACGGCGCCAACCTGTTGCTGATCACCTCGGGGGGGCCGCCCGGTCGTCCGCCGGTGATCGGCACCGCCGGTGGGGGCGACTACTCCGATCCACTCCCCCAGGCGCTGGCGCTCACGGCGATCGTGATCACCTTCGGGGTGACGGCCTTCCTGCTCGCGCTCGGCTTCCGGAGCTGGCAGATCACCCGTGACGACATGGTCGAGGACGACGTGGAAGACCGTCTGGTCGCCCGCCGCGGAGCCGACCACGCCGAGGTCGAGCGCGACGACCTCGATCCCGACGCTCCGGTCGAGAGCGAGTTCGAGCTCGCCGAGATCAACGAGGAACGGGGGTCCGACGCATGATCGCCGCGTCCGATCTCCTCGTCCCGCTCCCGCTGGCGATCCCGCTGGCCGGCGCCGCGCTGGCGATCGTCCTCGGTGCGTCGCGTGCGATCCAGCGCCTGATCAGCGTCGCGAGCCTCACGGCGATGCTCGTCGTCAGCTGCATCCTGGTCGTGCGCGCCGACGACGCCGGCCTCGTCGTGCACCGCGCCGGTGGCTGGCCGGCCAGCATCGGCATCACGCTCGTCGTCGATCGACTCTCGGGCCTGATGCTGGTCACCTCGTCGCTGGTCCTGCTCGCCGTCATGGTGTACTCGATCGGGCAGGCGGGCTCGGAGAAGCGGCGAGTCGCGTTCCATCCCGTGTACCTCGTGCTCGCCGCCGGCGTCGCCGGCAGCTTCCTCACGACCGACCTGTTCAACCTGTTCGTGTCGTTCGAGATGATGCTCGCCGCGAGCTACGTCCTGATCACGCTGGGCGGCCGCCCCGACCAGGTGCGCTCCGGGATGACCTACGTCGTGATCAGCCTGATCGCGTCCACGCTGTTCATCACCGTCCTCGCGCTGATGTACACGGCCACCGGCACGGTCAACATGGCCGACCTGGCTGTCCGGCTCACCGACGTCGACCCGGGCGTGCGCGCTGCGTTCTCGCTCGCGCTGCTGGTCGTGTTCGGCATCAAGGCCGGTCTGTTCCCGCTGTTCTTCTGGCTGCCCGACAGCTATCCGACCGCGCCGGGGCCGGTCACGGCGATCTTCGCGGGACTGCTGACCAAGGTCGGCGTGTACGCGATCATCCGGACCCAGACCCTGATGTTCGAGCCGACCGAGTGGATGGGCGAGGTGCTGATCGCCGTCGCGATCCTCACGATGGTCGTCGGCGGTCTCGGGGCGATCGCACAGGACGACATGAAGCGCATCCTCGCGTTCCACATCATCAGCCAGATCGGCTACATGATCCTCGGGCTCGGCCTGTTCACCGTCGCCGGCGTCGCCGGCGCGATCTTCTACGTGATCCACAACATCATCGTCAAGACGGCCCTCCTGCTGGTCGCGGTGCTCGTCGACCGCCGGGCGGGCTCCTCCCGGCTGTCCGAGATCGGCGGGCTCGTTCGCACCGCGCCGCTGATCTCGCTGCTGTTCGCGATCCCCGCGATGGCGCTCGCCGGGCTGCCGCCGCTGAGCGGGTTCGTCGGCAAGCTGGCGCTCGTCGACGCCGGTTTCGACGCGGCCGAGTGGATCGGCGTCGGCGCGGCGCTCGCCACGGGCATCCTCACCCTGTACTCGATGACGAAGATCTGGAACGGTGTGTTCTGGGGCGAGCCCGACGACCGACCGGCCCGCGAGCCGATGCCGCACCGTTTCGGCGCACCGGCGCTCATGCTCGCTCCGACGGCGGTCCTCGGTGCCGCCGCGATCGCGCTCGCTCTCGGGGGCGGGATCGTGTACGACGTCGCCGAACGGGCTGCCGACGATCTGCTCGATCGCAACGAGTACGTCTCGGCGGTCCTCGACGCCGACGTCGTCGACCTCGCCGTCGACGACGCAGGGACGACCGCCGACGCGTCGGTGACGGACCGGGAGGTGCGGCCGTGAACCTCACGCGGCTGTCGGGCATCGTCGCCTGGCTCACGGTGCTGTGGGTGCTCCTCTGGGGCCAGATCACCATCGCGAACGTCGCCTCCGGCCTCGTGATCGCCGTCGTGGTCGTCACCCTCGCAGGCCTCCCCCGCGGCGCCCGCGGCGACGACGAGAACGCCGCCCGCGTGTCGCTGCTCCACACGCTGTACTTCATCGGCTTCGTCCTCTACAAGCTGGTCGAGGCCAACCTCGTCCTCGCATGGGAGATCGTGACGCCGACCAACCGGATCAACGTCGGCGTCGTCCGGGTCCCGCTGCGCACCGAGTCGGACCTGGCGATGATGGTCGTCGCCAACGTCATCACGCTGACGCCCGGCACGTTCACCTTCGAGGTCAAGGGCTCGCCTCCGGTGCTCTACGTCAACGTGCTGCACCTCCACGACCTCGACCACGTGCGCGACGACCTGCTGCAGATCGAGGAGCTGTCCGTCCGGGCCTTCGGATCGCGCCGGGCGCGCGCCCAGCTCTCGGGAGCATCGGCGTGATCACGATCGCGTACCTCATCGTCGGCATCGCCGGGCTGCTCTTCCTCACCAGGCTGCTGCTCGGGCCGACGGTCGTCGATCGCATCGTCGCGCTCGATGCGCTGCTGGTGGTCGTCATGTGCGGGGTGCTGCTCGACGCGGCCTACGACCGCGACACCATCGGGATCGACACGGTCCTCGTCATCGCCCTGCTCGGGTTCATCGGCACCGGTGTCCTCGCCAGATACGTCGAGGAGCGCGGCGGATGACCGATGTCGCAGACGTCGTCGGCGGCGTCTTCTGTGTGGTCGGGGCGCTGTTCATCCTGCTCGCCGGGATCGGGACCGTCCGCTTCGGCGACACCTACTCGCGCATGCACACGGCGGCGAAGGCGCCCACGCTCGGCGTGATCTGCATCGGGCTCGGTGCCGGTCTCGTCATCCGCTCGGTCGACGCGACGGTGGCGATCACCCTCGTGATCGTGCTCAAGCTGATCGCACTGCCCGTCGGCGGGCACGTCCTCGCCCGCTCGCTGTACCGGAGCAGCGGCGGACCGGCGCTGCGCGGGCCGGACGAGCTCGCCGAGGACGAGGACCGCGACCAGCCGCCGGTGTCGTAGCCCACCTCCGTCCGATCCGGGCGGAGGTCTCGAGGGGCGAGCGCACCACCGTCCGATTGTCGAGGATGCGAGGTGTCGCGATGGGCCGCTCACATGGTTCCCGACGACCACCATCGGATCCGGGACCTCCTCCGAGCGACAGCTCGCCCGCCGACACGGCCAGGATGCTCGCGCGACTCGCAATTCTGTGGAAGCGATCGCGACGCCCGCACGCGCGATCGCTTCCACAGACATGCCTGGCCACTTCTCGGGCAGCGATCCTGACGCCGGTGCGCGAGATCGCTGCCACAGAGTCAGTGGTTCCGAAGCGGTACGTCGTGCTCGGCGACGAGCCGGTCCGGGTGGATCCCGTAGGGGTCGGGCGGGGAGTGATGTGGTGCGACCTGGTGTCGGACACCCCATCGATCTTCAGGCGAGGCTGACGAGGTCGAGCCAGTCCTCGGAGAAGTAGTCGACCGTCCCGTCCGGCATGAGGAGCACCTTGGTCGGCTGCAGCTCGCGCACGAACTCGGTGTCGTGGCTGACGATGATCTGGTCCCCCGGCCAACCCGACAATGCGTGCGCGACCGCGTGGCGGGAGGGCGGATCGAGGTTGTTGGTCGGCTCGTCGAGCAGCAGGACGTTGTTGCGGCCGACCATCAGCATCGCCAGCGCGAGCTTCGTCTTCTCGCCGCCCGACAGCGTCCCGGAGCGCTGCATCACCTTGTCGCCCGAGAGCCCGAACATCCCCAGCATGCCGCGCAGCTCGGTCTCGGTGAACTCGAGTTGGGACGGGACGTCACGGCGGATGTTGTCGAGCAGCGAGGCCGCCGTGTCGAGGTTGTCGTGCTCCTGCGCGTAGTAGCCGACGGCGACCTGGTGACCGAAGGAGAAGTGCCCGAGGTCGGCGTCGGTCTCGCCGGCGAGGATCCGCAGCAGCGTCGTCTTGCCCGCGCCGTTGAGACCGAGCACGAGCAGCCGCTCGCCGCGACCGAGGTCGAAGCCGACGTCGGCGAAGACCGGACGACCGCCGAAGGCCTTGCACATCCCGGCCGCCTCGATCACGGTGACACCGCAGTGCGGCGGTTGCGGGAAGCGGACCCGGATCGAGCGATCAGCGCCGGGTGCGTCGACGCGGTCGCTCGCGAGGCGGTCGATCCGCTTCTCGATGCTGTGCGCCATCGACGCCTTGGTGGCCTTGGCGCCGAACCGGTCGACGACGCCCTGGAGCCGCGCGATCTCGCGGTCCTGCTGCGCGGCCTGCTTGACCAGGCGACGCTCGTCCTCGGCGCGCGCCCGTCGGTACTGCGAGTAGGTCCCGCGGTACTCGACGATGTGTCCGGTCGCCGTCTCGGTCGGACGGTCGAGGTGGATCACCCGCGTGATCGCCTCGTCGAGGAGATCGAGGTCGTGGCTGATCACGAGGAGCGCGCCGCGGTACGCGCGCAGGAAGCCCATCAGCCAGGTCTTGGCGTCGATGTCGAGGTGGTTGGTCGGCTCGTCGAGGCAGAGCACGTCGCTCCCGCCGAACAGGATGCGCGCCAGCTCGACGCGGCGACGCTCGCCGCCCGACAATACACCGACCGGCAGGTCCATCCGATCGTCGGGCAGTCCGAGGCCCGACGCCAGCGAGCGGGCCTCGGCGTCGGCCGCGTAGCCACCGGTCAGCCGGAACCGCTCCTCGGCGCGCGTGTAGCGCTCGACCGCCCGGTCGGTCGGCGACTCCTCCATCGCGATGCGCAGCTTCTCGATGCGCACCAGCTCGTCCGCGATGCCACGTCCGCTCAGGACGTGCTCGATCGCGGTCCGCCCGAGCTCGGCGTCGTCGATCTTGGGGTCCTGGGGCAGGTAGCCGAAGTCCCCGTTCCGCCGGACGGAGCCCGCTGCCGGCTCGGCGGCGCCGCCGAGTACCTTGAACAGCGACGTCTTGCCCGCACCGTTGCGGCCGACGATCCCGACCTTGTCACCGGGCATCACCGTGAACGTCGCGTCGCTCACGACGAGACGTCCGCCGACGTCGACGGAGAGCGAGGTCGCTTGCAGCACCCGCTCAGGCTAACGACCGCCCCGGCGCCCGCCTGCGGGGTCGCGCACCGAGCGACGCGATCAGAGAACGATGGCGTCGTCGCTGTCGAAGGCGGTCTCGAGGCACTCGCCCGGCTCACCGTCGTCGGCACGGCCGGGTGCGTCACCGAGCACGTCGGCGATGAGGGCGGTGAGCTGTCGGGTCCCTTCCTCGCTCGGCGTCGGACCACCTTCTGCGAGCAGCCGGTCGGGATCGGTCTCGGTCGCCTCGTTCCAATCGACGAGCACGACGTTGGGGAAGTCGCGGTCGATGCCCTCGATCACGGCGTTCAGGGAGCGCATCGACGTGTCGGGGTCGGCGATCTCATCGCTCTCGTAGACGCCACCGAGCGTGACGAGGAGGATCGGTCGCCCGGCCGCGGCGGCGATCGCGTCGCGGAGCTCGCCGCGGTAGTCCGCCACGGAGCCGTCGTGCCGGTGACCGAGCATGATCGTGACGACGTCCGGATCCGCGGGGAGCCGGGCCTCGAGCACCTGCGAGGCGAACGGCACGAAGCGGGCGGGCTCGGCGGCGATCTCGACGTCCCACCCCAGCTCGGTGAGGACCTCGCAGCCCGGACCGTCGTTGCGCTCGGCGGTCTCCGCCAGCACGTCGTCGCCGATCAGCAGGACGTAGTCACCATCGGCGACCGCACCGACCGGCGGTTCGATCGGCGGCGACGTGGTGGTCGTCGTCGGTGCCGGCGCAGTGAGATCGGGGACCGTCGGGAACGTGTTGCCCGTCACCGGGCCCGGTGCGTCGCCGATCTCCACGAACCCTGCGTCGGCGCTGACCTGCGGTGCGTCGCCGTCCTGCGCACACGCCGTCGCAGCGCCGGCGACGACGACGGACAGGAGGAGGAGCCGCTTCACCGGGGCCATTGAATCGACTCGGCGGCCGCGTGACACGTCACGCCTCCGGTCGACGACCACGTCGATGCGGTGCCGCGATCAGCGGTTCCGGAGCGAGTCGCGGATCTCGGTCAGCAGCTCGACCTCGGTCGGGCCCGCGTCGGACTCCTCCTCGTCCTTCCACGCGTTGTAGGCCTTGATCAGGACGAACAGGATGAACGCGACGGCGAGGAAGGTGATGATCGCGTCGAGCACCAAGCCGATGCTGATGCGGGCGTCCCCGATGTCGAAGCCGATGTTCGTGTAGTTCGCCTCACCGAAGATCGCGGCGACGATCGGGAGGATCACCCCGTCGAGCAGGGCCTGGACGATCTGCTGGAAGTACAGGGCCATGATCAACCCGACGGCGATCGTGACCACGTCGCCCTTGTTGATGAAGTCCCTGAACTCGTCGATCATCTGCTTCACGGCTGGCTCCTTGTTGCGGATCATGACCCCGAACCGGGTCATCCGCGCGACAGTCAACCACACGCCGCGCTGACGTTGGCGCACCCCGTCACCGCCACCGGCACACACCGGGCCGCCCGTGCGGTCCGGGCATGGAACGACCGCGGGCGGGGTTGACCGGGAGGTGACGGACGCGACGTACGACCTCGTGGTGATCGGGCTCGGATCGGCCGGGTTGACCGCGGCGAGGCTCGCGGCCGACCAGCTCGGACTGCGCGTGGCAGCGGTGGAGCGGGACCGGATCGGCGGCGACTGCCTCTGGACGGGATGCGTGCCGTCGAAGACGTTGCTCGCCTCCGCCCGCGCGGCGCACACGGTGCGCACCGCCGACCGGTTCGGCGTCGCCGGGTCGGAACCGTCGGTCGACCTCGGCGCGGTCTGGGAGCGGATCCACGACGTCCAGGACGGCATCGCGGTCGACGAGGACTCCGCAGACCGTCTGCGGGCGATCGGCATCGAGGTGGTGTTCGGCACGGCTCGACTCACCGGTCCACACGACATCACCGTCGACAGCGATCGCGGCGCACGTCACCTCAGGGCAGCGTTCGTCCTGATTTCGACGGGCAGCCGGGCGGCCGTCCCGCCGATCCCGGGGATCGATGCGGTCGACGTCGAGACCTCCGACAGCTTCTTCGCGGCGCCACCCGCTGCCGGGCCGCTCGCCGTCGTCGGCGGCGGACCGGTCGGCGTCGAGATCTCCCAGGCGATGCGCCGACTCGGCCTCCCGGTCACGCTGGTCGAGATGGCCCCGCACCTCCTCCCGCGCGAGGAGCCCGAGCTGGCCGATCGACTGACCGAGGTGCTGCGAGCCGACGGCGTCGACGTCCGCACGTCGACGGGCGTCGATCGCGTCGAGGCACGCGGCGGACAGGTGATCGCACATGCCGGCGGCGAGCCGATCGTCGCGTCGACGCTCCTGGTCGCCACCGGCAGGACCCCCAACGTCGAACACCTCGGTCTGGGCCGTCTCGGCGTCGACCTCGACGAGGACGGCGTCGTCGTCGACGCACGCAATCGAACGTCGCTCCGCAACGTCTACGTCGTCGGTGACGCGGCGTCCGGCCGTCCGGCGTTCACGCACACGGCGGCCTACGACGCCGGTGTGGCGGTTCGCGACATGTTCTTCCCGGGGGCCGGTCGCCCCTCCTCCACGATCCCGTGGTCCGTCTTCACGAGTCCAGAACTCGCACGCGTCGGGTTGACCGAAGCCGAGGCACGCGCCCGTCACGGCGACCGCTGGGTCCGGCTCCACCAGCGGGAGCTGGCGGGCAACGACCGCGCTCGAGCCGAGGATGCGACCCAGGGCGTCGTCCGGGTGGTGACGGCCGGTCGGCGGATCGTCGGAGCACACGTGCTCGGACCGGGGGCGGGCGACGTGATCAACGAGTTCGCGATCGCGATCGACCGCGGCCTCACGCTCCACGACCTCGGGGCCGTCGTCCACGTCTACCCGACGATTGCGACCGACGCCGGCCGGGTCGGCGCCGACGGGCAACTGTCGCTCGCCCGACGGCTCCGCCCGGCGGCACGACTCACGAGCTGGCGGCACCGGAGACGGGTGAGCTGAACGGCGATCGCGTTGCGGTCGTGTCCGTTGCGTGACGATCCCCGCGCAGGTCGGTACCTGTTCGGGAATTCACGGGCGCACGGGCGCTTCGATCCGCTACACCGGTGCGATGGCGTACGTGTTCGACCCGGTGATCCTCCGCCTCGGGGCGTGGGTGAGCGTGCTCGGGGTGCTGGCGGCCGGGGCACTCGACGCCGCGGGATGGACCGCCCGACCGGCAGTGGTCCTCGCGGTCATGATCGTCGGCGTCTGGACGAGCTCGATCAGGACGGCCCGGCTGCCGCGAGCGCGATCGTCGGAAGAGGCGGTCCGACCGCCCGACCTCGCCCAGTCCAGCCCCTGATCGACGCCGCGTCGCCGACGCGACGCGTCAGCCGATCGCGACCGGCGTGGCCGTGGGCTCGACCTGGTCGGCGGCGCGCTTGGCGTGGTAGCTCGACCGGGTCAGCGGGCTCGCCTCGACGTGGCCGATGCCGAGCTCGCGGCCGATCGTCGCCCAGCGGCGGAACTCGTCCGGCTCGACCCAGCGCGCCACCGGGAGGTGGTGCGTCGTCGGTCGCAGGTACTGACCGATCGTCACGATGTCGCACCCGATGCCCGCGAGATCAGCGAGCGTGGCGATCACCTCCTCGTCGGTCTCGCCGAGGCCGACCATCAGGCTCGACTTCGTCGTCAGACCGGCGCCCGCCGCCCACGCCAGCACGGCCAGGCTGCGGGCGTAGCCCGCCGACGGGCGAACCGCGCGCTGCAACCGGGGGACCGTCTCGACGTTGTGGTTGAGGACGTCCGGGCGAACCTCGAACAGCACGTCGAGCGCGGCTCGCGAGCCCTTGGCGTCGGAGATGAGGGTCTCGACCCGCGTCGCGGGGCGGCGATCGCGGATGGCCTCGACGCAGGCGGCGACGTGGGCCATCCCCCCGTCGGCGAGGTCGTCGCGGGCGACCATCGTGAGGACCGCGTGATCGAGCTCCATGCGGGCGACGGCCTCGGCGACTCGGGCGGGCTCGTCGTCGTCGGGCGCAACCGGCTTGCGGGTGTCGACGAGGCAGAACCCGCACGCACGGGTACAGCGCTCGCCGAGCACCATGAACGTCGCGGTGCCGTCCCGCCAGCACTCCGAGAGGTTCGGACAGCCGGCGTCCTCGCACACCGTCACCAGATCGAGCTCCCGCATCGTCTTGCGGAGCGAGACGACCTCCGGGCCGAGCTCGAGCCGCGGCCGCAGCCAGTCGGGCTTGCGGGTCTCGATCGCGAGCCCGGCCGTGACGCCCGCCGCCTCCAGCCGATGGTGGGCACGCGTCCGGACCTGTTCACCCGGTCCCGCGCCCCGCGAGAACGGGGCGAGGTCGTCGGGCCGGCGGCGCCACGCGACGTCGTGGCGGTCGAGCGCTCCCCCACCCCACAGGTCGGCGGCGCGACGGGCGACCAGATCGGCCACCGTGTGCATCGTCACGTCGACGCCTTCCTCGGCGAGGGAGGTGACCGGGCGATCTGGGATGCCGCACGCCACGATGTGGTCGTGCATGTACGCGAGGTCGGTGGTGATGTTCAGCGCGAAGCCGTGCATGGTCCGCCCACGGGCGAGCCGCACACCGATCGCCGCGATCTTGCGCGGATCCGCCCCGTCGACGTCGACCCACACGCCCGGGTACTCGGCGAGTCGACCGGGGGCATCGACACCGAGCTCGCGCAGGACGCCGATCAGCAGGTCTTCGACCGCTCGAACGTGCTCGAGCGACCCCTTCGCGTTCGGGAGCGAGACGATCGGGTAGCCGACCAGTTGACCAGGGCCGTGGTAGGTGATGTCGCCGCCGCGGTTGACGGCGATCAGCTCGGCGCCCACCGCCGCCGGGTCACAGCGCAGGTTCGTGTCGAGATCCGCGTGCGGACCGTAGGTGAAGACGTGATCGTGCTCGAGGAGGAGCAGGTGCTGCCCCGTCCCGCGCTCGAAGAGCGCGGTCTGGACCGCGAGCGCTTCGGCATAGGGCGTGCGCCCCAGCCACCGGACGCGCAGCGGACCGCTCAGATCTCGGCACCCCAATCGCGCGTCTCGAGGATCTCCTTGACCCGGCGCAGGAACCCGGCGGCGTAGGCGCCGTCGAACGCGCGGTGATCCCAGCTCATCGCGAGGTTGCCGACCGGGTGGATCGCGATCCCCTCGCCCCCGTCGGCGGTGGCGACGGCGACCGGCTTGCGCACGATCGCATCCGTGGAGACGATCGCGACCTGCGGTTGGTTGATGATCGGCATCGTCAGCACCGACCCCGCCGAGCCGTTGTTGGAGATGGTGAACGTCCCGCCGGAGATCTCGTCGGGGCTGAGCTTGCGGGCCCGGGCACGGTTGGCGAGATCGCTGATCTCACCGGCGATCGCCTTGAGCCGCTTGGACTCGGCGTCGCGGACCACCGGTGCGAGCAGGCCCTCGTAGTCGAGATCGACCGCGATCGCGAGGTCGACGTAGCCGTGCACGATCAGCTCGTCGTCGCCCACGCTGGCGTTCAGGTGCGGGAACTCCTCGAGCCCGTCGATCAGCGCCCTGGCGATGAACGGCAGGTACGTCAGGCTGTACCCCTCGGCGGCCTTGAAGTCGGCCTTCACCGAGGATCGGGTGACGTCGACGTTGGCGAAGTCGACCTCGACCACGCTGAAGGCGTGTGGCGAGGTCGCCTTGCTCATGATCATGTGGTCGCCGGTCAGCCGTCGGATCTTGGACAGGCGCTCGGTCGTGTCGCGCTCGCCGGCGGCGGGCGCCGGTGCCGCGGCCGCCTTCGCCGGCGCGGGCGCCGGCTCGGCCGGTGGGGCCGGCGCGGGCTGCGGAGCCGCGGCTGCCGCCGGCGCGGGAGCGGGGGCCGCCGGCGCGGGAGCGGGGGCCGGGGCCGGGGCGGGCCTGGAGCCCGTCGCGTCGATGTGGTCGAGGACGTCCTCGCGCGTGATCCGCCCGCCGGGACCCGACCCCTCGATGCCGTCGGGATCGATCCCGTGCTCGTTGACGAGGCGGCGCACCACGGGCGACAGGAGCTTCGTGCTCGAGGCCCTCGTCGCCGGCTCGGGGGCAGGTGCCGGCTCGGGGGCAGGTGCCGGCTCGGGGGCAGGTGCCGGCTCGGGGGCAGGTG
>CBFCWS010000042.1:0-13477 GCA_965601765.1 uncultured Ilumatobacter sp.
CGACGACGACGAGGAGTTCGCCGAGGTGATCGACGCGCTCGCGTCGATCGATCGGTACGCGATCGACACCGAGTTCCATCGCGAGCGGACCTACTACCCGGCGCTCGCCCTCGTGCAGTTGGCGTGGGACGACGAGCTCGTGCTCGTCGACCCGCTCGCGGTCGACATCACGGCGCTCGGTCGGCTCTTCGACTCCGAGGCCGAGGCGGTCTTCCACGCCGCGCAGCAGGATCTCGACGTCCTGTCCCACGCGGTCGGGGCGATCCCGCGCCGCATGTTCGACACCCAGATCGCGGCCGGCTTCCTCGGCTACGGCACGCCGTCGCTCGTCGTGCTGCTCCAGGGCGAGCTCGGCGTGTCGCCGAGCAAGGGCGACCGCTTGACCGACTGGCTGCGACGTCCGCTCACCGCGGCCCAGCGCAGCTACGCGGCGAGTGACGTCGCCTACCTGCTCGAGACCCGCGACCGGCTCGTCGCCCGTCTGGAGGACCGAGGTCGGATCGGTTGGGTCTACGAGGCGATCGAGGAGCTGCGCGATCGTCCGACCGGCGGGCCCGACCTCGCCGATGCGTGGAAGCGGCTCAAGGACACGCGGGGCCTGCGACCCCGCAGTCGCGCCGTCGCGCAGGCGGTCGCGGCCTGGCGCGAGCGCACCGCCCGGGAGCGCAACGTCCCGGTCCGACAGGTGCTCCCCGACCTGGCGGTGCTCGGCATCGCACAGCGGCAGCCGTCGACCCCGGCCGAGCTGGCGCAGGCCCGCGGCGTCGACGAGCGCCTCGCACGCGGCTCGAGCGGCGCTGCGATCCTGGAGGCCGTCGACGAGGGTTCCCGCCACGACCCGCCGACCACCGACCGTCGCACCGACGATCTCGAGCGCGACCTCCGCCCGGCGGTCACCCTCGTGTCGGCGTGGGTAGCGCAGCTCGCCAAGCAGTCCGAGATCGACACCGCGATCCTCGCCACCAGGGCCGACCTCATCGAGTTCCTCGCCGGCGAGCCGGGCGCGCGACTGGCGTCCGGGTGGCGGGCGGAGATGATCGGCGACGACATCGCCAGGCTGGTGGCCGGACGGGCGGCGCTGACCTTCGACCGCACGACCGGACTCCGGCTCGTCGACATCGGCGGTTGACCCCGACGGGTCGACACCGGCGTCGGCCCGTCGACACCGACGTCGTGGTTGCGCTAGCGCTGGTGGACCATGGCCCGCGTCTGCCGCCACAGCAGGTCGAACGCCGGGAGGATGTCGCCGGCGCGGCTGCCGTAGGAGTGGATGCTGCTGCGTTCGCCGATGGCCTGGTTGAGGATGACCCGCTGCGGGATCGCCGGCTCCCAGATGCTCTCCCGGCCGACGATGCGCGCCAGCTCGGCGATGCGCCGCTCCGCCTCGCGGGAGACGGCGGGGACGCGGTTGAGGATCACGCCGCCGAGCTCGAGGTCCGGGTTGGTGGCGTCCCAGACGTCGTCGACGAGGTCGGCGACCCCGCCGATGCCACGCAGTCCGAGCGCAGACGGCTCGACGACGATGAGGGCGAAGCGGCTCGCCGTCAACGCGCTGCGCGTGAGGTTGCCGAGCGACGGTGGACAGTCGACCAGCACGGCCTCGTACTCGGTCGCGATCTTGCCGAGACCCTTGCGCAGCCGCTTCGCCGAGCCCTGCTCCTGGGCCTGGAGGCCGGCGGCTGCCGGAACGACCTCGATGAGGTCGCTCCACGTCGAGGTCCGCACGACCGATGCGATCTTGGCCGAGCCGTCGAGCACGTCGGCGACGGTCCCGTCGAGCTCGCTCGACTCCAGGCCGAGCACCCACGTCGTCGAGGCCTGCGGGTCGAGGTCGACGACGAGCACCCGACGGCCCGCCGACGCTGCGGCCGAGGCGAGGCCGAGGGTGAGCGTCGTCTTGCCCACCCCGCCCTTCTGGTTGAGGATCGCCACCGTTCGCTCCATGGTCGACATCGTGGCACGCGACGTGTCCGGTCCTTCCGGCGCCGATCGCCGTAGGTCGTCTACCAGGTCCGACGCAGAAACGGCGGCGAGGGCGGTAGGGTGGCCACCAATGTCAGATCTCTAGTCGTGTGGGAGCCCTGCTGTGAAGAAGGGTCGTCATCGCCGCTTCGAAGAAGCGCGGAAGTTGAAGCAATCTGGTCCCGGGGCGTTCGACCTCGGGTTCGGCGAGCGTTCGTCGAAGCACGACTCGGAGGACGACGAGTACGCCGCTCTCGCCGAGAAGTACGGCGTCACGTTCGACGACGAGGTCGACGACGACGAGGAGTGAGACGCGCCCGTCCTCGACGGCGCGACCGCGAACCGGCCCGTGAGCAGGGGTGCAGCCGTCGGTAGGCTGTGCGCCCTATGACCAACGGCACCCCGATCACCGCGGACGGACTGCGCCAGTCGTTCATCGACTTCTTCGCAGCCAAGGACCATGCGGTCGTCCCCTCGGCGTCGTTGATCCCGCACGACCCGACGGTGATGTTCACCGTCGCCGGGATGGTGCCGTTCAAGCCGTACTTCGTCGGTGACGAGGTGCCGCCGTACGCGCGGGCCGTCAGCTCGCAGAAGTGCGCGCGGGCCGGCGGCAAGCACAACGACCTCGACGACGTCGGGCGGACCAAGCGGCATCTCGTGTTCTTCGAGATGATGGGCAACTTCAGCTTCGGGGACTACTTCAAGGAAGCGATCATCCCGTGGAGCTGGGACCTCGTCACCGGCTCACCCGAGTCCGGCGGCTGGGGGTTCGACGGCGACCGGCTCTGGGTCACCGTGCACGAGACCGACGACGAGGCCGAGGCGCTGTGGCACGAGGCGGTGGGCGTGCCGATGGAGCGGATCCAGCGGCTCGGCGACAAGGACAACTTCTGGCAGATGGGCGACACCGGCCCATGCGGCCCGTGCTCGGAGATCCACATCGACCGCGGCCCGGAGTACGGCCCCGACGGGGGTCCGCTCCACGATCCGCTCGGCGACCGGTTCATGGAGTTCTGGAACCTGGTCTTCATGCAGTACAACCAGGCGCCGGACGGGACTCGCACGCCGCTGCCGAAGCCGTCGGTCGACACCGGGGCCGGTCTGGAACGGATCCTGGCACTCCTCCAGGGCGTCGACTCGGTCTGGGAGACCGACCTGATGCTGCCCCTCGTCGAGACGGCACAGTCGGTCACCGGCAAGACGGCGATCGTCGGCGACTACGAGGACCGCGACAGCTTCGCGATGCGCGTGCTCGCCGAGCACGCGCGTTCGGCGACGATGCTCGTGGCCGACGGCGTCTTCCCGTCCAACGAGGGCCGCGGCTACGTGCTGCGCAGGATTCTGCGCCGGGCGATCCGGTACGCCTTCCTGCTCGGCACCAAGGAGCTGGTCATGCCGCGCCTCGTCGACACCGCGATCGACGTCATGGGCAACGCCTATCCCGACGTCGTCCGCCAGCGCGACTTCCTGGTCGGCGTGATCGGCCGCGAGGAGGAGCGCTTCCGGCACACCCTCACCAGCGGGCTCACGATCCTCGACACCGAGCTCGGCGACGACGACCACCACGAACACGGTGCCGAGCGGTCCACGCTCCCCGGTTCGACTGCGTTCCTGCTCCACGACACCTACGGGTTCCCGCTCGAGCTCACCCAGGAGATCGCGGGCGAACGCGGCATCGGGGTCGACCTGGCCGGCTTCCAGGCCGAGATGACCGCGCAGCGCGAGCGCGCCAAGGCGGCGCGGGCCGACGCGTCCGGCGGCGACGAGCACCTCGACGAGTACCGCGAGATCGTCGAGCAGTTCGGCACGACCGGGTTCGCCGGCGATCGCGTCGAGGAGACGACCGGGCGCGTGCTGGCGGTCGTCGACGCCGCCGGCGACGACGACGCCCGGCACGTCGAGATCTTCTGCGACGTCACGCCCTTCTACGCCGAGGCCGGTGGGCAGATCGGCGACACGGGCACGATCACGACCGAGACCGGTCGGGCCGAGGTCACCGACACCACCTACGCCCTCCCCAACCTGCGCCGGCACGTCGCCCGCATGGTCGAGGGCACCATCACCGCCGGGCAGACCGCAACGCTGCGCATCGACGCCGAGCGACGCGAGTCGATCCGCAAGAACCACACCGCGACGCACCTGCTCCACTGGGCGCTGCGCCGTGTGCTCGGCGACCACGTCAAGCAGGCCGGTTCGTACGTCGGGCCCGACCGGCTGCGGTTCGACTTCTCGCACTACGAGTCGGTGTCCGACGACGAGATCGCCGAGATCGAGCGGCTGGTCAACGCCGAGACCTTGCGCAACGAGCGGGCGCGCGTGTTCGAGACCACCAAGACCGAGGCCGAGGCGATGGGCGCGATCGCCTTCTTCGGCGACAAGTACGGCGACATCGTCCGCGTGCTCGAGGCCGGTCCGTCGATCGAGCTGTGCGGTGGCACGCACGTCGCCGCGACCGGCGACATCGGTCTGGTGAAGGTGGTCAGCGAGTCGTCGATCGGCTCCAACCTCCGCCGGATCGAGGCGATCACCGGTGCCGCGACCGTCGAGATGCTCCAGACCGACGAACGCCGCCTGTCCGAGATCTCCCAGCTCGTCGGGACGACGGGTGACGTGGTCGACGGGGTCCGGCGCAAGCTCGACGAGATCAAGCAACTCCAGGGTGAGCTCAAGCAGGTGCGCGCCGAGGTGGCGACCGGCCGGGCGAGCGAGCTGGCCGCGGCCGCCGACGCCGGTGTCGTCGTCGAGCGGATCGACGGCCTCGATCCCGGAGATCTCCGCGATCTCGCGATCGCCGTCCGCCAGCAGGGCGTGCGGCGCGTGGCCCTCGTCGGCACCACCCCGACGGGAGGTGTCAGCCTGGCGGCCGCCGTGCACCCCGACGAGGGGATGCCGGCGTCGAAGCTGATCGCCGGGGCGGCGCGCGCCGTCGGTGGTGGCGGCGGTGGCAAGGGCGACATCGCGACCGCCGGGGGCAAGAACGCGGCGGCGATCGACGAGGCGCTCGCGATCGCCCGTTCGGCCGCCGAATCGACGACGGTCGCGTGAGACGACCGGTCCGCGCCCTCGGGGTCGACCCCGGGACGAAGCGCATCGGTCTGGCCGTCAGCGACCTGTCGGGCACGATCGCCTCGCCGCTGCGCGTGCTGGCGCGGAGCCGGTCGCGACGACACGATCTCGACGAGATCGCCCGGGTGGCGCGCGCGGAGGAGGCGGAGGTGATCGTCGTCGGGCTCCCGCTCCACCTCGACGGTCGCACGAGCCCGTCGGCGAAGGCTGCCATCGCGGACGCGCGGCAGCTCGCTACCTTGGTCGACGTGCCCGTCGAGATGCACGACGAGCGGCTGACGACCGTCACCGCCGACCGCCGGTTGGCCGAGGCCGGCCTCGACGGTCGCGAGCGTCGCAAGCTGATCGACGCGGCGGCCGCCGCCGTGATGCTGCAGAGCTGGCTCGACGGTCGAGCCAACGGGGCGTCCGATGAGTGACCTCGACGATCGTCCACCACGATTCGACTGGATCGCCGACGAGTGGGACGACGTCGTCGTCGTCCCCGCCGTCGAGCAGGTCCGCCGCCAGAACCGCATCATCAAGTGGGTGGTGTGGATCCTGCTCGCCCTGCTCGCGGGCGCGGTGATCCTTGCCGGCTACCTCGGGTGGTGGTACCTCGAGCGGGTGCAGCCCGAAGGCGACGGCGGCCCACCGCGGGCCTTCACGGTCCGCGACGACGAGGACCTCGAATCGTTGGCGCGCCGACTGGAGCGGTCGGGCCTGGTCGTCGACGCCGAGGTGTTCGAGTGGTACGTCGACCAGCAGGGTGGGCTCGAGATCGTGCCCGGCTTCTACGAACTGCCGGTCGACGCGCACATGGGCGACGTGCTCCAGCGCCTCGGCACCCCGCCGGAGGAGACGTTCGAGCGGATCACGTTCCCGGAGGGCTACACGATCGAGCAGATGGCCGAGCGACTCGCCGAGACCTTCCCGCGCCTGTCGGCCGACGACTTCGTGACCGCGGCGAACTCACCGCAGATCACGGCGCGCCTGCGCCAACCCGGCGTCACGTCGCTCGAGGGGCTGCTCTTCCCCGACACCTACCAGATCTCCAACGCCGACAGCGCGTCCCAGATCGTGGCCGGGATGGTCGCGCTGATGGAGCGCGTCGCCGACCAGGAGGACATCTCGCTCAAGGCGCCCGAGCTCGGCCTCACCCCGTACCAGGTGCTCGTCGTCGCGTCGATGATCGAGGAGGAGGCCAAGCTCGAGGTCGACCGTCCGCTGATCGCCCGGGTGATCTACAACCGCCTCGCGATCGGCCAGAACCTCGAGCTCGACGCGACGCTCTACTACGGCCAGGACCGCAGCACGCCGTTCCCCGAGCTGCGTGCCCTCGACACGCCCTACAACACCTACCGGTACGGCGGACTGCCGCCGACGCCGATCTCCAACCCCGGCCGCGCTTCGATCCGGGCGGCGCTCAACCCGGCACCCGACCCGCCGGCATCGGACATGCGCTGCCGCGATCTCCCTGATCCTACGACGCAGTGCAAGCTGTTGTACTACGTCCTGGCGACCGAGGAAGGCGGCCACGAGTTCGCGGTCACCTTCGAGCAGCACGAGCAGAACATCCGCGAAGCGCGCGCCGCCGGCATCTTGTGAGGCCGCTGCCGTGACGCCGATCAGCGCTGCGACGCGTCTGGCCGCGGTGATCGGGTCGCCGGTCGCGCACTCGCTCTCGCCGGTGCTGCACAACGCCGCGTTCGGCGCTGCCGATCTCGATTGGCGGTTCGTCGCGTTCGACGTCGCGCCCGGATCCGCGGCGGCGGCGCTCGACGCGATGCGAACGCTCGGGATCCGGGGTCTGGCCGTGACGATGCCGCACAAGGCCGACGTGGCTGCTGCGGTCGATCGCCTCGATGTCGCGGCCGCCGCGCTGCGGAGCGTCAACACCGTCGTGCTGGGCGAGGACGGCTCGACGCTCGGTCTGAGCACGGACGGCGACGGGTTCGTGGCGTCGCTCGCCGCCGAGGGGGTCGAGGTCGCCGGGCGCCGGTTCGTCGTGGTCGGCGCCGGGGGAGCGGGCCGTTCGATCGTCGATGCGCTCGCTCGGGCGGGCGCGGCCGACATCGTCGTCGTCAACCGGACGGCCGAGGCTGCGGTTGCCGCCGCCGAGCTCGCGGCCGTCGGGCGCGTCGGCACGCTCGCGGAGATCGCCCACGCCGACGTCCTCGTCAACGCCACGTCGATCGGCATGGGGACCGACGACACGCCGGTGCCGGCCGATCTGCTGCACCCCGGTCTGGCGGTCGCCGACATCGTGTACCACCCGCTCGACACCGCACTGTTGCGGCGGGCCCGCTCGGTCGGCGCACCGGCGGTCGACGGTCTCGGCATGCTCGTCCACCAGGCGGTTCTCCAGCAGGTGCACTGGACCGGGCGACGACCCGATCCGGCCGTGATGCGCGCCGCTGCGCTCCATCACCTCGCCCCCCGCTGAACCCTCTGAACGTCCCGAGTGCCCGAGCGTCCCGAACGCGTTCACGCGTTCGAGGTGGGGCGGCGTCCGTGGCCGATCAGCGGGTCCATCGTCTGCTCGCCGACGTCGACGCTGAAGGCCGTGCGGACGTCGATCTGCTCGAGACCTGCCAGCGTGAGCGCAGACCGGATCTCGTCGCGGCCGAGGCCGTGGGGATCGTCGCCGACCCGCTCCCAGTCCCACTGGACGAACACGCCGCCGGGGCGGAGGCGGCCGACCAGGTCGGCGACCGTCGCCGGGTAGTCGTCGAGGAAGGAGCACACCGACGAGCAGACGATCAGGTCGAACGTCGAGTCGGGCACCACGCTCCCGAGCGTCACCGTCGTCCAGGCACGGTCGGCGACCTTGCGGTCGAGCACCGCGAGCATCGTCGGCGAGGTGTCGACCGCATCGATCGGCCCCACGGTGTCGACGAGCAGCTCGGTGAGCAGCCCGGTACCGCACCCGAAGTCGAGCACGTGAGTGCCGGCGAGACCCAGTCCGTGATCGGCGACCACCTCGAGCAGCGAGCGATGGGCTGCCGCGGCGTACGCCCTTGCGGCGGGGTCGTCGTCCCATCCGCCTGCGTGTTCGGCCCATTCGTCGGTCGCGTCGTCGATGTCGCCGAGGGTAGCGAGCTTGGTCGAAGCTCGATCTCCCGGCCGGCTCCGATCACGACGTCGTCCGGAGCGCAGCGGCACGACGCGGGCGAGACCCGGTGGCGCGTCCCCGTCTGGACCGGGTGACGGGGCATCCTCACCGTATTGGTCGCGCTCCGGGCACGTGTTCAGCCGCTTCGCAGGCGACGGCACGCTCAGACCGAAGCCGACCGAACGACGGCGCTGACGTCGCACGGCGAGGGAGGCTCGACCTCGTCGAGGGTGTCACGCCGAGCGTCGTCGATGGTGTTGTTGCAGCAGGTCGCGGCGGCGTCGTTGCTCGTGGGGATGGATCCAGCCGAGGCCGATCCAGTTCCAGTCGAATCGTCCGTTGACGGGGCTCCGATAGGCGGGTGCCGGGGGTGGGGGTCTGGTCGGGGTGACCGGTGATCCTCTCGGTGCGATCGGGTCCCCGTCCGCGTCGGCGAACTCGATGTCGCCGAAGGTGTCGGCGTCGCCGGTGATCCGCAGCTCGCCGCGGTGATGCATGCGGTGGTGAGCCGGGCAGAGGCTGATCAGATTCGAGGTGTCGGTGGGGCCGCCGTCGAGCCAGTGGACGATGTGGTGGATCTCGACGTGCTCGCCGGCACAGCCGGGTATCCGACAGCCGCGATCGCGGTGTTCGATGATGCGCCTGGTGCGTGCCGGGACGATGCGTTGGGTGCGTCCGACCGAGAACGGCACCCCGTCGGTTCCCCAGACTGGTTGCACGACGCCGTCGCACAGCACCTGATCCGCGACGGCTCGTGGGATGCGCCACCCGTCGGTGGTGGTCGCCGTGCCGTCGGTGACGTCGAGGTGGAGCCAGGTGCGGAACTGGTCGCGTCGTGCCGGTGACTCCACCGCGTCCAACGAACGTCGGAGGCAGTCGACGAACGCCTCGGGCCAGGTCGCGTGCTCGTCGCCGGTGGACAGGTCGTCGCGGCGCTCCCGCAGTGCGGCTTCGATCAGGCGGCCGTCGTCGAGTCCGAACTCGCCGCGGATCCGCCACCGGCCGTCGCGGCCGATCCCGAACGACACCCTGTCGCCGATCGGCTTCGGTGCAGATCGTTCGTCGTCGGGGTCGCCCACGAACATGTTCGACCGCATCGCGCGACGCAGCTTCGACACCGTCGCGATCGTGCAGAAGTGCTGGATCTGGTGATCGGCCCACGCGGGGGCTTTGACGGCCTCGACGACCTGCTCCAACGACAGCTCGCCGGCCTCGAACGACCCGATCACCGCCGGGAACTCGCTGCGCCGCTCGGCGACCGCGATCACGGCGCGGGCGCGTTCGGGTGACAGCCCCATCTTCCAGCCCAGGAACTGGCTCGGGGTGCGCATCCCACCCTGCTGCCACCCGTCGGTGTCCAACAGCTGTTCGGTGATCGCGACCAGCCGGGCGTTGGCGGCGTTCAACTCACCGGCCACCTGTGCCAACTCGGCGTCGACCGCGTCGGGACGCGGCTCGACGGATCCTGCGACCCCGTCGCCCTGTTGGGGTTCGGAGGGAGGTTCCACCCGCATGCGTAGATCATACACATGTTCGATATATCTTTCAACGAACATTTGAATTAACCTGGCTTGTTGATGCTGTTTCGCCGCCGGGCTCTCCGTAGCTCCGTAGCATCGCTGGCGTGAGGATCCGGTGCCAGGTGGTGGCGTTCGATGCCGCGGACCTCGACGCCGAGAGCGCCTTCTGGGCCGGCGTCCTCGGCGGCGAGGTCGACCGCGACGACGGCTGGCACATGGTGACGGTCGACGGTGAGCCCAAGCTCGGCGTGCAGTTCGCCCCCGACCCGGCCGGTCACCCCTGCTGCCTCTGCTTCCTGGTCGGCGAGGCCGGCTACCCGACGTCGACCTGAACCTCCGTGTTGTCGGACGGGAGCTTCGACCACCAGCTGTCGTAGCGCCGGAAGGGGAGGGGGCGGCGGTCACCGACGGCGGCGACCAGGGCACGTGCCTCACGCTCGAGCTCGTCGTGGTCGTCGCTCGTGAGCGGCCGGAACGCGGACACCTCGATCCCGTCGTCGGTCATCCGCCAGACGCCGGCGACGGTCCCCTCGACGAGCACTGTCGGGAGCACGTCGCCGTTACGCCGGATCACGTGCGGTCGGGCGGCGTCGGGCAGGATGCGCGACCGGTCGCGGTAGGCGAGGAGCGCGCTGTCCCACATCGCCATCAACCGCAGCGGAGCGGTGACCGATGCGGCCGGGATCGGCGGGCCGTCGGCGATGTCGAGCAGTTCGGTCCCGTCCGGTCCGCGCAGGGTCACGAGATCGTCGCTGATGCGGGTGACCGCCGCTCGGATCACCGGGACCTTCTGCATCGTGAACTGCACGATGTCGGCGACCGATGCCGGCCCGAACGCCTCGATGTACCTGCGGACGATCACGTCCTGGGCCTCATCGGGCTCGTGGTGCGCTCGGTGATCGGGAGCGGCCTCGTAGCGGAGCGGCTGGCGGAACGACCACGGCGGTCCCTCGGCCACGTGCACCAGTGGGGCGAAGGTGCGCATCGCCCACCACAGGCGCGGTTCGGACGAACCGTGCTCGACCGCACCGAGGCGGTCGACGATCTCGTCCCTGGTCCGGGGCTCGCGAAGGAAGTCCAGCAGGTCGTCGAGCACCCGGTCGGCGTCGTCGGCGGTGAGACCGGTGTCGGTGTAGCGGCGATCGTTGAGCCGAGCCGCCCGCAGGATCGGCACACACGCCTCGTGGAACACGGGGTGGTCGACCGCCGACACCGCGTGCAGGGTGATCCGCATCAGCGAGGCCTTGACGACCTGACGGGTGCGGAAGCTCTCGTCGACGGCGCTGAGGTCGAGGTCGCGGATGCGGTTCCAGAGCGCGACGTACGGAGCGGCAGGTTCCTGTGCCTGCAGGGCCATCACCCGCCCGACGGTGGCCGGCACCGGCAGGTCGTGTCGGTCGAGGAGCAACTGCCGCTGCAGCGTCGCCCGGTTCAGCTCCCGCGGCCCGATCTCGCTCATGGGCGCGCCTCGCCGCTGTCCGGGGACCGCCGTCGGGGACCGAGTCCCGTGCCATCCACATCGACGTACAACCGAACCCCGCCCTCGATCGCAACTCGCACGAGACCTCCGTCACCCTGCCTTCGCCGACTCGACGACCGTAGTTCCGACGACACCGACGCTCGGCCACCGGAAAGGGTGCGCCCCCGGCAACCCGCCGGCCGACTGCACCTGCGACGATGGCGCGGTGGATGCCGTCGTCGGCGCCTTCCTGCTCGGCATCGTGTCGGCGGCCCCGCTCGGCCTCGGCGCGCTGACGGCACGGTTCTGGAAGCCCACGAACTTCGTGCTCGGGCTGATGACCGCGTTCGGCGCCGGTGCGCTGCTGTCGGCGGTGACGATCGACATCGTCGCCCCGGCCGCTGAGCTGGGCGACTTCCGGTGGCTCGCCGTCGGTGCCGTCGTCGGCGGCCTGGTCTTCGAAGGGCTCAACCGGGCGATCAACGACCGCGGTGGCTTCCTCCGCAAGGCGTCCACCGCGATCACCTTCCAGCGTGATCGGGAGCAGCGCCGTCGACGGCGGATCCTCGACGGTCTCGAGCGGATCGACATCTTCGACGGTCTGCCCGATCGCGAGCTCGACGCGATCGCGAAGGCCTTCCGCGCGATGCGGCTGGACGCCGGCGAGGTGCTTTACCGCAGCGGAGATCCGGGCGTCCACCTCAACGTCCTCACCGAGGGGGAGGTCGAACTGGCGATGTCCGGCGAGTCGGTGCGCCTGCACCCGTTCCAGGCGTTCGGGCACCAGGCGTTCGTGAGTGGTCTCCCGCATCGTTCGACCGCGACCTCGATCGTCGACAGCGAGGTCCTCCGGTTGAGCCGCGGCCGGCTCCGCAGCGTGCTCGGCACCTGCCCCGGGTTCGCCGACCGGTTGTGCGCCCGGGTCCGCAGCGACGATCTCCGCGGCTACCTGCGCGACCACCATCCCGAGATCGGCCCCGACGAGATCGCTGCGTGGACCGACGCCGTCGACGTCGAGGGCATCGAGCGGCTCCCATCGCTGGTCGACGTCGCCGCGCCGGTCCCCACCGAGGCGATCATCGATCACCTCGAAGACGTCGCGGCCTTCCGGGGGCTGCCGCGTGACGTGCTCGGTCGCGTCGCGAACGTGATGTTCCTCGAGGAGCACGAGCCGGGCTACATCTTCTTCCGGCCCGGCGAGTCGAGCCGGCGCCTCTACGTCGTCTCGGACGGCGACGTCTCGCTGATCGGCGCGAGCGGTGAGTCGGACGAGACCATCCTGCTCCACACCGGCGAGGAGCTCGGGCTGCACTCGTTCGTGACGGGGATGCGCCACACGGCGACCGCGATCGCGCACACGGGGTGCGACGTGTGGGTGCTGCGACACTCGGATCTCGACGAGTTGCTCGCGCAGGAGCCCGAGCTGCGGCGAGCGCTCTCGGAGTTCGTGGGCGCCCCCCGGGTCGCGGAGTACCTGGAGCGGGATCAGGAGCTCGATCCGGAGGCCGCGGCCCACCTTCGCCGGCGCGTGCGAGCGGCGATCGAGGCCGGGTCGCTCCCGGCCGCTGCCGGGAGGCGGGCCGACGCCGGCGCGCCACTCGCGATCTGGCTCGGGCTGCTGCTCGACGGTATCCCGGAGTCGCTGGTGATCGGGGCGACCGCCGGTGCGGTACGGGTGTCGTTCATCGCCGGGATCGCGCTCTCGAACTACCCGGAGGCGCTGGCGAGCAGCGTCGGCATGCGCGAGCACTCGTTCTCGTGGCGCAGCATCGCGATGCTCTGGGGCTCGGTCGTCGTCACCACCGGCGTCGGAGCGGCGATCGGCAGCATCGTCTTCGCGCGGGCGCCGGAGCAGGCGTTCGCGATCGTCGAAGGGTTGGCCGCCGGTGCGATGCTGACGGTGATCACCCAGACGATGATGCCCGAGGCGCTGCACCGGTCGGGCGGGTTCGTCGGGCTGGCCGCACTCGCCGGGTTCATCGTCACGACCGCCCTCGGCGCACCGGGTCTCTGATCGGTCGCGATCGCGGCACCGGTAGCCTGCGCTGCGATGTTGCGCTTCCTCACCGCCGGTGAATCCCACGGCCAAGGCCTCGTCGTCATCATCGAGGGGCTTCCGGCCAAGCTGGAGATCACCGTCGAGGAGATCCAGGCCGAGATGGCGCGTCGCCGCCTGGGGTACGGCCGTGGCCCTCGACAGCGGTTCGAGGTCGACGAGCTCACGCTGATCGGCGGCGTGCGCCACGGGCGCACCCTCGGATCGCCGGTGGCGATCGAGATCGAGAACACCGAGTGGTCCCGCAGCGACAAGTGGCACGAGGAGATGTCCCCGGCCCCCGGGGCGACCGAGCAGCCGCTCACCCAGGTCCGGCC
>CBFCWS010000043.1:0-13434 GCA_965601765.1 uncultured Ilumatobacter sp.
ACCACGACGACCACCACCACCACGACGCTCCCGCCGACCACCACGACGAGGCCGCGCGGGACCACGACGACGACCACCCTCAGCTCGAGCTGACACGGATCCCGACGACGAGCGAGCGTCGGGCGGAACGGCCGCTCAGACGGGGGAACGAGTCGACCGGCGAAGGCTCCGCAGACTGAGCCGCCACCTGAGGCGCTGCCACCGGGTGCGCGACGTCACCATCGAGTCCTCGATCTGAGCGAGGCACGACGTCGCGGCGGCGGCGAGCGCGTCGACCCCCTCGGGGCGACCGAAGGTGGCGGCGCTCGCCATCGACCCCAGGCGATCGAGCGCGGACTCGGCGGTCGGCACGTACGAAGCACCGTGCGCCGCGATCTCGCCGTTGGTCGCCGCAGATCCGACGTGCAGGCCCGCGTCGACGAGCCGATCGGTCGCGACCCGCCACGCGCCGCGCACACGCGCCACGCCCGGCCCGGCCAACGTCCGGTTGCGACGTCGCCACTTGAGCGCGAGGATCGCGCCGACGACCAGCAGCACCGGCCCGATCAACGCCGAGAGACCGACGGCCACGCCGATCCCGATCCGGACGACGGTCGCGATCGTGCGATCGCCGACGGCGTCGTCGTCGACGTCGGTCACCACCGGGTCCTCGTCGGTCTCCGGTGGCGGGTCGGGCGGCGGCTCCGGTGCGATCGGCGCCTGCGAGCGGAGCTCCTCGGGTTCTGGCGCAGCGTCCGAGGCCTCGGTGTCCGGGATCGGATCGAACGCCACCCACTCGTCGCCGATGCGAACCTCCGGCCAGATCGACGCGTCGGCCGACGACAGGGCGAACGACGTCTCGACGCCGTCGACCGGAGCGATCTCGAATCCGACCGCGAGCCGGGCGTCGACGCCGAGCGACCGAGCGAGCAGCACGAACGCAGCGGCGAACTGCTCGGCGTTGCCGCGCTGGGTGGTGGTGGCGAAGCGCTCGATCAGCGTGCGCTGGAGACCTCCCCCCTCCGCCCCGGAGTCGAGGTCGAAGAAGCTGCGCATCGCCTCCTCCAAGAGCAGCAACCGTTCGAGCAGATCATCGGGCAGCACCTCGCTGTCGGCCGCTCGGAGCATCGTGGTCTGGGCGAACTCGCTCAGCCCGGACACGGTCTCGTCGATCTCCCTGGCGCCGACGTCCCCGTCGCGTACCTCGCCGACCGATGGGGCGACGTCCGAGCTGAACGAGACCGTCGTCTCGTCGACGGGTCGGTCGACGAGACGGACCACCGTCCGGTCGGCGTCCGTCTCGATCAGCGCGTCGACCGTGATCGGCGTGCCCGGCAGCGGCACCAGCTGGAGGGTGTCGTCGAGGAAGGTGATCGTCCCCGCCACGTCGGCCACGACACCCGTCGACAGGCGGCGGCCGATCGGCCGGAGCGTGAGGTCGGCGACCCATCGACGCCCGTCGTAGCTGTCGACCGCGACCGTCCGCCACCGCGTCGGGATCTGCTGGGAGCCGGCCGTCAGCTCGACCCGGTAGAGGGCTTCCGGCGGATCGATCGCCTGCAACGCGAGGATCGCCTCGATCGGATCGAGCAGGCTCGCGGACTGCACGGCCTCCTCGTTGCGCCGTGGATCGGCCCGGTCGGTCAGCGTGACCGGCACCGCCACGGCAACGGCCACGCCGACCGCGACCGCGGTCATCGGCACGACGCGCCGCTCGCCTGCCAGCAACGCCCAGCGATCCCGCAGTGGGAGACCAGGGCGCAATAGTGCGAACGCGCCGGCCAGCAGCCCGAGCGCGACGAGTGGCGCCGGATGCGGCCCGCTCGGCGCGCTCAGGGCGATCACGCCGCCGTGGGCGACGAGCACCGGGAGCAGCGGTGTCAGGTGGAGCCGATCCCGTCGAGCCAGCTCGGCCGCCAGCGCGACGAGGACGGCGAGGCCGACCGCCAGCGCGGCGACGAGGTCGGGTCGTGCCGGACTCGGCCAGTCCGTGGACAGCAGGCGCCCGAGTCCCCTGCCGAACGCGCTGCGAACGTCGGCCGGGGTGCCCCCGTCGAGCGCGACGACCAGCGCGACCGACGCGACGGTGGCGACGGATGCGCCGACGAGCCGCCGCGTCCCACGCGATCGAGCCGTCAGGATCGCGCTCACGCCGACGAGGCAGGGCACCACCAGCAGCTCCCATCGAGGTTGGTCGAACACCTCGCCCGCAGCGAGCGCGACGACGCAGCCCATCATCGCGATCAGGCAGATGCGAGCACGTGCGATGGTTGCCCACGGCACGGCGCGATCGGTCATGACCACGCCTGCCAACGGTTGACGAAGTCGGCCGCGTCGGCCGCCGCGAGCGCGATCCCCGGCCCGGCCCGGGCGTCCCGACCGATGCGGACGACCGCCAACCGGTCGATCGCCGGCACCCGGCTGGACGGACCGGTCGCTCCGGTCACCATGACGATCGAGGCCTGGTCGAGCCCGTGCATGAACAGCACCGGCAGCGGTACGGTGCCGACGGACGGCGAGCGCTCCACCGATGTGAGGACGTCGAGGACCTGCCGTTCGTCACGGAGCGCGGACGGCGACCCGCCGTGCCCCGGGTCGGTGGTCCGCACCACCACCCCCAGGCCCTGGCGGATCGCGTGGACGCCGAGTGTGGCGGCGACGTCGACCGCCTCCTCGAAGTCGTCCTCGCTGCCGATGCTCTCGTCGGTGTCCACCACGATGGTGAAGTCGGGACGTCGGATCTCGACGTGCTCGCGCACCATCAGGGTGCCCGTACGCGCTGTGGTCGGCCAGTGGATCATGCGGGTGTCGTCGCCGGGCACGTAGGTCCGCAGCGACACGAACCCGGACAGCGGATCGGTGGCCGCACGACGGATCGCCGACTCGTTCTCGACGGCGCGCATGGCACCCCTCGGACCGACCATGTCGTAGACCCGCGGATGGACGGTGACCGGGATCGGCGCGACGACATCCTGATCGTTCCGCCATCGGCCGACCGCGAGGAGGAACGGGTCGGTCCGCTCGACCTCCAGGGGTCCGAGTGGGAACACGCCGCGACGGGTGGTGGGGATGGCCGCCCAGAGACGCCTGGTGCCCTTCGGTTCGACGGGTTCGACTGCGACCGTGATCTGCTGGTCGTCGCAGCGGTCGACCACGGTGGCACCCGCCGACCGGTGGCGCGTGTCGTTCACGACGCGGTACACGACGCGGATCGCGCTCCCGCGGGGGACGCGCAGCGCGTTCACCCTGCGCTCGACGACGACCCGTGACGGCTGCCGCGCGACCCAGACCGCCAGCAGGACCAGCATCGCGATGCCGGCCCCGGCCACGACGAACTCCTCGTAGCGCCACCAGGCGCCGAGCACGGCGACGACGATCGCCCCGACGAGCGCACCGAGTCCGGATCGCGTCAACATGACCGACGGGGCGGGATCAGACGGTGCCGGTTCGAGGAACGGGCACCGTGTCGGCGACGTCGGCGAGGACCGACCCGGTGGTCTGACCCCTGAGCTCGGCCTCTGCCGTCAGCTGGATGCGGTGTCCGACGACCGGCCCGAGCAACACCTTGACGTCATCGGGCGTCACGAAGTCGCGGTCCTCGGTCGCGGCGTACGCCCGGGCGATGCGCACGAGCGCCAGCGTCCCGCGCGTCGACACACCGAGCCGCAGATCGGGGTGGACTCGTGTCGCGTTGGCGAGCCGGACGATGTAGTCGTGGACCGCCGGCGCCACCGAGAGCCGGTCGACCTCGGCGATGACCCAGTCCAGCTCGTCGGCGTCGGTCACCGCGTCGAGCTCCGCGTCGCGCCCGGCCCGCGTGAAGCCCTGCAGGATCGAGACCTCGGTCGCCGGGTCGGCGTACCCGAGTGTCACCCTCATGGAGAAGCGGTCGAGCTGGACGTCGGGTAGCGGGAACGTTCCCTGGTAGTCCTGGGGGTTCTGCGTCGCGATGACGAAGAACGGACGGGGCACCGGCCGGCTCACGCCGTCGGCCGTGACCTGACGCTCCTCCATCACCTCGAGCAAGGCCGACTGCGTCTTGGGGCTCCCACGGTTGATCTCGTCGCCGACCATCACGTTGGTGAACACGGGCCCCTCCCGGAAGCCGAAGCGACCGCTCTGCTGGTCGAAGACCATGACGCCGGTGATGTCGGTCGGCAGGAGATCGGGCGTGAACTGCACGCGCTTCCACGTGCCGGCGATCGAGCTGGCGATCGACTTGGCCAGCGACGTCTTGCCGGTGCCGGGCACGTCGTCGATCAGGAGGTGCCCCTCGGTGAGGAGGCAGCACATCGCGAGACGGATCCGGTCGCGCTTGCCGCGGATCACCGAGTCGACGTTGTCGATCAGCGCGTTGACGACGACGGAGGTGTTCCCGGGCACGGGTCGAGTGTACGCCCGGCCGGGTTTGGCCGACCGTGCCGACGGCGCCCTGCCGCCCGGGGGCGGTTACGCGACGACCAGCTCGCCGTCGGCGACGTCGACGGCGATCGTGTCGCCGTCGTTCTTGCCGTGCTCGAGGAGCAGGAGTGCTGCTCGATCGCCGATCTCGCGCTGGATCAGCCGCTTGAGCGGGCGGGCGCCGTAGGCCGGGTCGAAGCCCGCGTCGGCGAGCCATGCCATCGCCTCGTCGGTCACGTCGAGGGTGATCCGACGATCGACGAGCCGATCGCGCAGGTGACCGATCTGGATCTCGACGATCTTGGCGAGGTCGTCCCGGGTGAGGGCGTCGAACCGGATGATGTCGTCGACCCGGTTGATGAACTCGGGCTTGAAGTAGCTGGCCGGATCGCCGGGCAGGTTGGAGGTCATGATCAGCACCGTGTTGGTGAAGTCGACCGTTCGACCCTGGCCGTCGGTGAGGCGACCGTCGTCGAGCACCTGGAGCAGCGTGTTGAACACGTCGGGGTGGGCCTTCTCGATCTCGTCGAGCAGCACGACCGAGTACGGGCGGCGGCGCACCGCCTCGGTGAGCTGGCCCCCCTCGTCGTAGCCGACGTACCCGGGGGGTGCACCGATCAGGCGCGACACGGCGTGCTTCTCCATGTACTCGCCCATGTCGATCCGGACCATCGCCCGCTCGTCGTCGAACAGCAGCTCGGCGAGCGCGCGAGCGAGCTCGGTCTTGCCGACCCCGGTCGGGCCGAGGAACATGAACGACCCGATCGGGCGATGCGGATCGGACAGGCCGGCACGACTGCGGCGGATGGCGTTGGCGACGAGCGTGACCGGCTCGTCCTGGCCGATCACACGGCGGTGCAGCTCACCTTCGAGGTGCACGAGCTTGTTGGCCTCGGACTCCATCAGCCGCGTCATCGGCACACCGGTCCACTTCGAGACGACCTCCGCGATGTCCTCGGCGTCGACCTCCTCCTTGAGCATGCGCTCGGTGGCCTGCAGCTCGTCGATATGGGCGGTCGCCTCGTCGACACGCCGCTCGAGCTCGGGGATGCGCCCGTAGCGCATCTCGGCGGCGACATTGAGGTCGGTCTCGCGCTCGAGCTGGGACCGCAGCTGCTCGAGCTCTTCTTTCAGGTTGCGGATCGCGTCGATGGCCTGCTTCTCGGCTTCCCAGTGCTGCTTCATCTCGCCGAGCTGGACGTTGAGCTCGGCCAGCTCGTCGTGGAGCGCGTCGAGGCGCTCCTGCGATGCGTCGTCGGTCTCCTTCTCGAGCGCGACCTGTTCGATCTCGAGCTGGAGGATGCGCCGCTCGACCACGTCGATCTCGGTGGGCATCGAGTCGATCTCGATGCGGAGCTTCGACGCCGCCTCGTCGACGAGGTCGATCGCCTTGTCGGGCAGGAACCTGTTGGTCAGGTAGCGGTCGGACAGGACCGCCGCCGAGACGAGCGCCGAGTCCTGGATGCGGACGCCGTGGTGCACCTCGTAGCGCTCGGCGAGTCCGCGCAGGATCCCGATCGTGTCCTCGACCGACGGCTCGCCGACGTACACCTGCTGGAACCGGCGCTCGAGCGCGGGATCCTTCTCGACGTGCTTGCGGTACTCGTCGAGCGTGGTCGCCCCGACCATTCGCAGCTCACCGCGCGCGAGCATCGGCTTGATCATGTTGCCGGCGTCCATCGCGCCTTCGGCGCCGCCGGCCCCGACGATCGTGTGGAGCTCGTCGACGAACGTGATCACCTCGCCGGAGGCGTCGGTGATCTCCTTCAGCACCGCCTTGAGGCGGTCTTCGAACTCGCCCCGGTACTTGGCGCCCGCCAGCATCGACCCGATGTCGAGAGCGATCAGGCGCTTGCCCTTGAGGCCCTCGGGGACGTCACCGTCGGCGACTCGCTGCGCGAGGCCCTCGACGATGGCGGTCTTGCCCACACCGGGTTCACCGATGAGGACGGGGTTGTTCTTCGTGCGGCGACTGAGTACCTGGATGACCCGGCGGATCTCGTCGTCGCGGCCGATGACCGGGTCGATCTTCCCGCTTGCGGCGAGCGCGGTCAGGTCGGTGCCGTACTTCTCGAGCGCAGCGAACTTCTCCTCGGGGTTCTGGTCGGTCACCCGGTGACTGCCGCGAACCTCCCGCAGGACCTCGAGGATCTCGTCGCTCCCGACGCCGAGGCGATCGCTCATCGCGACGAGCAGGTGCTCGACCGACAGGTAGTCGTCGCGGAACTCCTTGCGCGTGGCCTCGGCCCGTTCGGTGACGTCGTTCAGCTCGCGACCCATCCGCGGCTCGTCGCCGCCGCGTGCCTGCGGGAGCCGATCGATCGCCTCCAGCGCACGATCGCGCACCATCGCCGGCGACTGCCCCAGCTTCGCGAGGACGGGCGCGACGACCGTGCCGTCCTGCTCGGCGATCGCGGCGAGCACGTGGTCGGGGGTCAGTTCGGGGTTGGACCGCAACTTCGCGGCGTCGATCGCCGCGGCGAAGGCCTCCTGGGTCTTCACGGTCCACTGTTTGGGGTCGAACACCATGGCGACAGCCTATCGGCCCGCGACCAAAGTTGATACATTTCGACTCAAGTTTTCTTCGTGGCCGCCCGTGTTCCGGCGCGCCGACCACCGGGTGCAGGCGTTGCCACCCGGTGCGACCCGCTGCCCAACTCGATCGCGTACCGCCGGCGTCGACGACGCCGAGGCCGAGCAAGCGATCCGACCTGGAGCCGGACCGGACGATGCCCACCGAGCACGAGTACGAACGTGCCGCCACCGAGCTCCGGTCGCTCGCGCGGCACCTCGACGACCAGGCCGGCCGTGCCCCGGGCGATCCGTCGGCCGGGTTCGTGACGAGCCCCGCGATCGCCGCGGTCGTCGACGACGCCCAGATGAGTGTGATCACCCTGATCGCCCGCGCCACCGACGAACTGCGCAGGACGGCCCGCATCTGCGACGACCGGGCGGCCGCGTGCCGCGAGCACGCGGCCGCGGTGCGCGCCTACTGGGCGACGCCCGGCGAGATCCGCATCCACCTGGCCAGGCCGCAGCCCGCCGCGCCGTGGATCGAAGCGTGAACGCGCTCGGGCTCGACACCGAACGGGCGGCCCGCCACGTCGCCGCGTCGATCGTCTGGGGCGACGGGATCGACCGCATCCGCCACGACCACGAACGCGACGTCGCCGCGCTCGCCCTCACCGGCACCGGTCCTCGCGCCGCCGAGCTGCTCGGACGCGCGAGCGACGAGCTCTGGACGGTCGCCGAGTTCGTGCGGCTCGTCGTCGACCGCGTCGCCGGCGCCGATCGGCTGGAGGTCCCGGTGCTCGACGTGGGTGCGCTGCTCGCCGACGCCCGCCGTCGGGTCGAGCTGGCCCGCCCGGGACGCGAGCGGGCCGGGGAGGCGTACGCCCACCGGGAGTGGCTCCGCACCGGCGACCGGTCCGACATCCGCTCGCTGTTCGAGGATCGACACGGCTCCGACGCCGCGCGCGTCCTGTGGCAGCTCGACGGACCCGAGGCCGACGCGTACTGGACGTCGCTCACCGACACCGAGCGCCGCGACGTGCTGCTGGCACACCCTGAGGTCGTCGCACTCAGGGTGCTCGCCCACTCCCCCACCGCACTCACACGCGCCGAGGTCGATTCGATCGCGGCCGGCAACACGTTCCCGGTCGCCACGACGACGACCGAGGCGACCTTCGACCTCGACGTCGGCGTTCGGGTGATCGAGCTCTCCATCGGTGCCGGCCTGTCCGCGATCCTCACCCGCATGAGCGACGGCCGCGTCGAGATGACCCTCCTCGCCGACGTCGCCGCCGGCCTCGGAACGGAGTTCGACGTGCCGCACCTCGCCTCGGTGTCGGCGGCCGGCGGGCTCGCCCGCGAGGTCGAGCAGCGGTTCGCGTTCGCCGACGAGGCGTCGGCCGCCGCCGCGCTCGACACACTGCGACGCGCTGCGCAGGAGGATGCGTCGTTCGGCGAACTGATCCGAGACCTCGGCGGCGGCGCCTGGAACGTCCTCGTCTCGACGCCGAACCCGATGTTCGGCGGCCTGATCCCGGCAGCGCTGCTCGGCGGGGCGCTGCCGAGGCTCCCCACCTACGACCTCACCCCGGACACGGTCGCGCAGCTCCGCGAGCTGTACGAGACGAACGGGCTGGGCACCACCCAGCGGGTGGGTGCCTTCGCGGAGGCGACGGCCGACTTCAGCGCCGACCTCCATCTCGTCGAAGCGGCGCTCGACGCATCGCTCGACATGCGACTGCTCGCCTACGACACCGCCGGCGGCCCGCTGGCGCCCGACGGAGCACGCTCCGGGGTGATGTGGGCCAAGCGCATCGAGGCCGACGCCGACGGGTTCGTCGGCGGTCTCCTCGATCCGCTCGTCGACGGCGCGGGGCCGGACGGCGGCGGTCACGCCGGCGTCGACCTCGACGTCGTGATCGACATCGCACAGCCCGAACAGGGCGAGACGTTCGCCGAGATCACGCTGAGCGGGGCGGCGGCGGCGGGCTCCGCCGTCCGGCTCTTCGACCTCGAGGTCGCCGACGCCACGCTCGTCGACGCCGGCGTCGACAGCGCGACGGTCGTCGTGAAGGTGCCCGTCGACCCCGCCACCGCGGTCGACCTGGCGATGCTGGCCCAGGCACTCGCACGCGGCCGGCTCCCGTCGCGCCCGCTGCCGCACGTCGGGCGGGCCGCCGAGGTCGACATCACCGCGGCGACGGGCGTGACCACCGGTGGTGACGGCGGGTTCGACGTCGGGGTGGTCTCGGGAAGCGTCGCGACCGCGATGTCGACATCGACCACGACGCTCGCCCTGCACCGGCGGCCCGGCGGACCGCTGTACGCCCGTCGAGACGTCGACGATGCCGTCGCCCGGGCCCGACCGCCGCACGGCGCGCCGTGACCGCGACGTCGTCTGCTGCTCGGCGCCGTCTCGACGCCTCCCGCCGGGTCAGCCCAGCTCGGCCGGGGCGAGCGCGAAGAGATCGTCGGCACCCGCCTCGATCGCACCCATCAGACCGACCGCGGTCGGCAGGATCTGCTCGCCGAAGAAGCGGGCGCTGACCGAGAACCGTCCGCCCGGTTCGTCGGCGAGCACGCCCTTGGCCATCAGCCCCGCGACGACGGTCGTCCCGAGGAGGCGGAGGTACGGCGACGAACCCGCCAGCAGCGAGTTCGGATCGGTGGACGCCACACCGACGAGGTGCTCGGTCGCCCGGCGAGCTGCGGCGACCGCCTCGCGCAAGCGCTCGGCGTAGAGCTTCATGCCCTCGAGCGCCTCGACCTGATCGGCCCGGGCGCCGATCTCGTCGAGCAGGTCGGTGACGACGGCGCCACCCCGCATCGAGAGCTTCCGGCCGACCAGATCGGCGGCCTGGATGCCGTTGGTACCCTCGTAGATCGCGGCGATGCGCACGTCGCGGTAGAACTGCGCCACCCCGGTCTCCTCGACGTAGCCCATCCCCCCGTGCACCTGCATCGCGAGCGACGTCGTCTCGTTGCCGACGTCGGTGGAGAGGCTCTTCGAGAGGGGGATCAGCAGATCGGCGACCTCCTGCCGGCGATTTGCCTCGTCGACGTCGCCGGCCGCGCGGGCGGCAGTGGCGAGGTCGAGCACGCCGGCATTGGTGTAGAGCAGGCACCGGAGGCCGTCGATCCAGGCCCGCTGCGTCATCAGTTGGCGGCGCACGTCTGGGTGGTCGATGATCGGGCTCGACACACCGGCCGGCGCGTCGATCGCGCGACCCTGCGTCCGCTCCTGCGCGTAGGCCAGGGCGGGTTGGTACGCCCGCTCCGAGAGCGCGAGCCCCTGGAGCCCGACCGAGAGCCGTGCGTTGTTCATCATCGTGAACATGTTGCGCATCCCGTCGTGCTCCCCGCCGACGAGCCAGCCGATCGCATCCTCGAAGGCCATCACGCACGTCGGCGAGGCATGGATGCCGAGCTTGTGCTCGATCGACACGCACGAGACGTTGTTGGTCTCGCCGGGGCTGCCGTCGGCCTCGAGCAGCACCTTCGGCACGAGGAACATCGAGATCCCCTTCGTACCGGCGGGCGAGCCGGGCGTACGTGCGAGCACCAGGTGCACGATGTTGTCGGTGAGCGGGTGCTCGCCGAAGGTGATGTAGATCTTCTGCCCGGTGATCCGGTAGGCGTCGGCGCCCCAGCGCTCGGAGGCCTCGGGATCGGGCTCGGCCCGCGTCGCGACCGCACCGACGTCGGAGCCCGCCTGGGGCTCGGTGAGGTTCATCGTGCCGGTCCACTCGCCGGTGAGCATCTTCGGCAGGTAGGTGGCCTTCTGCTCGGCCGACCCGTGATCGTGGATGGCGTCGATCGAACCCTGGGTCAGCAGCGGGCAGAGCGAGAGCGACAGGTTCGAGCTCGTCAGCATCTCCTGGACGGCGATCGCGACCATCCACGGGAAGCCGGCGCCGCCGTACTCGGGGTCGAACGGCATCGCGCCGAACCCCGACTCGACCCACTTCGCGTAGGCCTCGCAGAAGCCGTCGGGGAGGACGATCGAACCGTCGTCCAGGCGACGGGCACCCTGCACGTCCCCCTGCCGGTTGATGGGAGCGACCACCTCGGCCATGAGGCGTCCGACCTCGCTCAGCACCTCCGCGATCGTGTCGGGGTCGACGTGACCGAACCGCTCCGTCGCGGTGATCGCCGGCAGGTCGGCCACCTCCTCCATCACGAACCGGATGTCGTCGAGTGGGGGTCGATAGCTGGTCACGAACACAGGCTTCCACAGTGGGCCCGGCGCCCGGAAGCCAGGCGTGCACGATCGCCGGGACGACGGCCCGCCGCCTTTCAGCGACGCAGACACGGATGCTAGGTTGCCGCTCCAACGAGGTGACCGCCGTCACAGTGCACGCTGGAGCGGACCTCAGGGGAACGACCATGACACGAGGGGGAAGAGCATGACGCTCACCGAGCCGTCCCGACCATCTGCTGGGTCGGGAACGCCGACGACGACGGTTGCATCGTTGGCACACGACTGGGCGCGGCGGGCACCGGGCCAGGTGGCGATGCGCGAGAAGGACTTCGGCATCTGGCAGGAGTACACGTGGGGCGAGGTGTGGGAGCAGGTCGAGGTCGCCGCCCACGGTCTGCTGGCGCTCGGCGTCGAGCCGGGCGATCGCGTCTCGATCCACTCCGAGGATCGCCCCGAGTGGATCATCCTCGACCTCGCCACCGTGGCGGTACGAGGCATCACCGTCGGCTTCTACCCGACCAACCCGGCGGCCGAGGTCGAGTACCTGCTCACCGACTGCGGCGCCGGCGTGCACTTCGCCGAGGACGAGGAGCAGTACGACAAGGTCGACGAGATCGGCCGCGAGAAGCTCGCCCACGTCCGCCGGATCATCTTCGTCGAACCCCGCGGCATGGTCGGCAAGGACGACGAGCGCCTCGTGTTCTGGGACAACTTCCTCGATCTCGGTCGTGAGCACCGGGCCGCGCACCCCGGTGCGGTCGCCGACCGGATGGCGGCCGCGAGGCCCGACGACGTGATGACGCTGGTCTACACCTCCGGCACGACGGGCCCGCCGAAGGGTGCGATGCTGACCAACAAGAACGCCGCGTTCTGCATCGATGTGATCGTGAACGCCGACGACCGGGCGCCGGGCGGTCCACCCAACCCGAAGGACCAGATCGTCACCTACCTGCCGCTCTGCCACGTCGCCGAGCGCATCTTCTCGACCTGGACGATGGTCGGCGCCGGACCGGTGCTCAACTTCGCCGAGTCGATCGAGACCGTCAACGAGAACCTCCGCGAGGTGCAACCGACGATCTTCTTCGCCGTCCCCCGCATCTGGGAGAAGCTGCACGCGGTCGCGCTCATCAAGGGCAGTGACGCCACCCCGTTCAAGCGATCGGTGCTCAAGTTCGGACTCCGGCTCGCCAACAAGATCGGCAAGATCAAGGTCGCGAACGGTGGCGACCACACGTTCCAGTCGCGCATCCTCGCCGCGATCGGGTGGGTGATCGTGTTCCGGCCGATGCGCGAGCGCATCGGCCTGCGACGGTGCCGGTACGCGTCGTCGGGGGCGGCTGCGATCGCGCCGGAGGTGCTCGAGTTCTTCATCGGGATCGGCGTGCCGGTGTACGAGCTGTACGGCATGACCGAGAACGCTGCGGTGGCGACGACGAACTTCGTCGGCCGGATGAAGCTCGGTACGGTCGGCGAGCCCTACCCGGGGATCGGATTCCGGCTCGACCCCAACACCGGCGAGATCCAGACCAAGCACGACGGCGTGTTCGCCGGCTACTGGAACAAGCCCGACAAGACGGCCGAGACGTTCACCGTGGACGGCTGGTTGATGACCGGCGACGTCGGCGAGATGGTCGACGGCACCCACGTACGGATCGTCGACCGCATCAAGCACATCATCATCACCTCGGGCGGCAAGAACATCTCGCCGTCCGAGGTCGAGAACAGCCTGAAGACGTCGCCGTTCGTGAAGGAGGCAATGGTGATCGGCGACGGCCGCAAGTACCTGACCGCCCTGATCGGCATCGAGCTCGACACGGTCGGCGACTGGGCGCTGCGCCGGAACCTCAGCTACACGACCTACCGTGACCTGTCGGAGAAGCCCGAGGTGATCGAGCTCATCCAGGGCGTCGTCGACCAGACCAACGAGAAGTTCGCCAGGGTCGAGCACATCCGGAGGTTCACACTGCTGCCCAAGGAGCTCGACCACGAGGACGGCGAGCTGACGGCCACCCAGAAGCTCAAGCGCTCCTCGATGATGGACATGTTCGGCGATCTCGTGGAGTCGATGTACTGATGCCCAAGCTCGACTTCAGCCGGCCGTCGACGATCATCGGCCTGATCCTCCTCGCCGGGTTCGCGGTCTTCACGCTGTACGAGATCGTCACCGCCGGCGACATCTGGGTGGCGACGACCCTCAAGGCACTCGCGCTGGGCGCGGTCTACTCGATGATCGCACTCGGCTTCGTGCTGATCTACAAGGCGACCGAGGTCGTCAACTTCTCCCAGGGCGCCCTCGCGATGATCGGTGCGCTGTTCATCTCGTTCATGGTCGCCGACGAGAA
>CBFCWS010000044.1:0-13151 GCA_965601765.1 uncultured Ilumatobacter sp.
CGCGATGCCCGCCATCCAGCAGCCACGTACGATCGTCATCAGCTCGCGGCTGGTTGGACCGAGGATGGCGACGTGGTCGCCGGGCAGCAGTCCCTTGGCCTGGAGCGCCGCGCCGACCGACCGGGCCTCGTCGTGGATCTGGCGCCACGGCACGAACACCGGGCCGTCGGGAGCGACGGAGTGACCGACGAAGTTGATGCCCGCGTCGCGATCCGCGGCTGCTTCCAGCCGCTCGATCGTCGATGCGGACGATGGGGTCCAAGCCATTGGAACGACGCTACTGGCGATCCGGCCCCGTGCCTGCGATGGTGGACGGACGATCCGGCACGTCGGGTCGCCCTGGACGGGGACCCCGGTGGGGACGGGGTCTACTGGCTGCCGCCCAGGCGGTCGGGCAGGTAGCCGTCGCGGCGAGCGGTCAGCGCGTCGGCATCGCAATCGCGACAGAGGAACTCCCGCTGCACCCCCTGGATCGACATCTGGCTGCCGCGCGACTTCTCGACGATCACCTTGGGCGCCGCCTCGAGGTCGCGGCCACCACAGGTCGGACATGCGGGCCTCGGGTCGCGGAGCCACGTGCGACCGCAGGCATCGCACGTGAGCTCGATCAGCTCACCGGCCGGCCGCCCGCGCAGGTGGTCGTCGGCGCCGCAACGATCGCAGACGATGTCGTTCACGTTCGGTCACCCGGCGTCCGTCAGGCACTGCCCGCAGACCCCTTCGAGCGCGAAGTGGCCGAGCTCGAGCGAGAACCCGCTCCCCGCCTCGATCGTCGCGACGAGGTGGTCGACCGCGACGACCGGCAGCGACTCGATCGCCCCGCACTCCCGGCACACGGCGACGACGGCCTCGTGCGCCGAGAGCCGGACCAACGAGGGGCCGTGACCCGCATGGACGTGGCTCACGATGCCGACATCGGCCAGGACGCCGATCGTGCGGTAGACGGTCGCCTCGTGGATGCCGGGTTCGACGTCCTGTGCCAGCGTCGTCATCTGTGCGGCGTCGAGCGGTCCACCGTGGTCGAGCAGCGCCTGCAGCACGGCGACCCGCGGGCGGGTGACCCGGCAGCCGGCCGCTCGCAGCACCGCGGTGGCGTCGGCGTCGTCGTCGACGACGAGTTGCCCGGCGGCGTTGCCCTCGATCCGCATGCCGGGCGACACTACTGCGACTCGGCCACCTCGATGCGACCATGACGGATGCGACCGCGCCTTGTCACCGCGGGCCCACTGCGAGCGGCCGGCGACTCGACGAGCGCCTCCGGTGAGGGCGCCGTGAGGGGTCAGTGCACGTGGCCGACCGCTGCCGCTCGGGTCCGGAGCCGACCGCCGGCGAAGAACGCTGCGAGGAAGAACACCGTCGACACGAGCACGATCGTCGATCCGGACGGCAGGTCGAGGTGGTAGCTGACGTTCATGCCGACGAAGCCGCTGACGGCGCCGACCACGACGGCGATCGCCAGCATGCGGGCGAAGCTGTCGGTCACCATCCGGGCGACGACGGCCGGAACGACGAGCGTGGCGGCGATCAGCGTCACCCCCATCACGTTCATCGTCGCGAGGACCGTGGCTGCGAGCACGATCATCAGGGCGATGTCGACCGCGTTGGTGCGGACGCCGGTCGCACGGGCGACCGGCTCGTCGAAGGTCGTGAACAGCAGCTGACGGTACCCGAGCGCGATGAACACCACTGCGACCACGGACACGACGGACACGAGCCACACGTCGGTCCGCTGCACGCCGAGGATGTTGCCGAACAGGAGCGCATCGGCACTCCGACCCGGCGACCCGTACCGCTCCACGAGCGCGATCCCGAGTGCGAACGATGCCGTCGTGACGACCCCGATCGCGGCGTCGGAGCCGATCGGCCGGCGGCGCACGATCCCACCGATCGCGAGCGCAGTGACGACGCCCCACACGCCCGCGCCGAGGAAGAGGTTGACACCGATCAGCCCGGCCGCTGCGTACCCGCCGAAGATCGCGTGCGACAGCCCGTGCCCGATGTAGCTCATGTTGCGCAACACGACGTAGCAGCCGACCAGGCCGCACAGCGCGCCGGCGATCGTCGCCACGATGACGCCGTTGCGGAAGAACTCGAAGGCGTACGGAGCGGTGAGCTCCGACCAGCTCATCGAACCGCTCGGATCGGCGCGGGAGCGTCGACGTCGACGACGACTCGCATACCGGAGTGCTCGAGGATCTGCATCGGCGATCCATAGGTGGCCTCGAGCACGTCCGGTCGCAGGACCTCGTCGGGGCGGCCGGCGCCGATCACGGTCTTGTTGAGGCAGACGATCCGCGGCAGGTGGCTGGCGATGCCGTTCAGGTCGTGGGTCGAGATGACGATCGTCAGGCCCTCCGCGTTGAGGTCGCGCAGCAGGTGGAGGACCTCGTGCCGGGTCTTGACGTCGAGACCCGACGTCGGCTCGTCGAGCATCACGACGTCGGCACCCGTGAACAGCGCCCGCGCCAGGAACACCCGCTGCTGCTGGCCCCCCGAGAGGTCCCTGATGTGACGGCGGTCGAGCCCCTGCAGCCCGAGCCGATCGAGCGTCGCAGCGATCTCGATCCGCTCCGCCCTGGAGATCCACGGCGTCCGCCATCCGGTCGCGCGCGCCATGGCGACGCACTCGGCGACGGTGATCGGGAAGTTCCAGTCGATCCGCTCGACCTGGGGCACGAGCCCGACCGTGACGTCCTTCGCACGCGACACCGACCCGCTCGACGGCTTCACCACACCGAGCAGCACGCCGATCAGGGTCGACTTGCCCGACCCGCTCGGCCCGACGATGCCGATCAGGTCGCCGCGGGGCACCGAGAACGTGACGTCGCGGATCACCAACGGGCCGCCGTAGGTCACCGACACCTGCTCGGCGCGGATCAGTTCGTCGATCGCACCAGGGTGCTTCACGATCGTCCCGTCTTCACGTCACTGAGGATATTCAGCCTCGTCGGGTACGACGTTGCGCACCTCGAACTCACGGAGCGCATCGGCATCGCCACCGAGCGCTTCGACCATCGTGATGAAGTTGAACTTCATCAGACCGAGCCAGGAGTGCTCGACCTCACCCGGCTCGCCGGGGAGGTCGTCGTCGCGGAGCACGTCGATGTACGTCGCCCCCGTCTCGTTGCCCACCTGCTCGAGGACGGGCGACGGGAACACCTCCGACCCGAAGATCGCCGGCACGTCCTCCTCGCGCACCTGCTCGATCAGATCGATGACCTCGGCCGGCGTCGGCTCGCCGAAGTCGGCCGGCTGGATCGCTCCGACGACCGTCCAACCGTACGTGTCGGCGAAGTACGCGTACGCGTCATGATAGGTGACGAGCTTGCGCTGTTCCTCGGGCACCGAGTCGAGCGCCTCGCGCACCTCGGCGTCGAACTCGTCGACGAGCTCGGCGAAGGCGTCGTAGTTCGCGGCGTAGGTGTCGGCACCGTCCGGATCGAGCTCGCTCATCGTGTCGCGGATCAGCTCGGCGTACACCTTCACCAGGGTCGGATCGGTCCACAGGTGCGGGTTGGGCTTGCCCTCGGACTCGGGGAACGAGAAGTCGTACTTGTACTCGTCCTCGGTGATCGTCAGGTCGCCGAGCTCGACGAGCGGCGCATCATCGGCGAGGTTGGCGAGTGCGAGCTCCTTGGTCGGCTCCTCGAGCTGGAGACCGTTGATGAACACGACGTCTGCCGTCGACAACGTCTCCGCAGCCGACGGTGGCGGCTCGAAGGTGTGCGAGTTCGTGCCCTCCGGCACGATGCCCACGATGTCGGCTCGGTCGCCGATGACGTTGGCGGCGATCGAGGTGATCGGTGCGACGGTGGTGACGACCATCAGCTCGTCGTCACCGGCCTCGTCGCCGCTCGCCGCGACCGTCCCGTCGGCCGTGGCGGCATCCTCGTCGTCGTCGGCGGTGTCCTCGTCATCGTCACCGCACGCCGCGACCGAGAGCACGAGCGCCGCCGTGGTGACTGCTCCGGCGACCCGCTGGCGCCGACGTGGGGAGGTTGCACGGGGGAAACGCATGGGTCGCGATGCTACGTGCAAGCTGCTCGCAATGAGAGGTCGGGCGCAGTTTTCGTACGAGACGACACCTACATTCGACACCATGCGACCGAGGACGCAACGAATCAGCGATCCGATCGATCCGTCACGTGTCGACGAGATCCTCGCCGAGGTCGAACGCGGGGCGTCGTACGTCGTCGCCGTCCGCCCCGACGACGCGTCGGGCGTCCTCGCCGGGTGCCGGACCGCGCACCGCCTGCCGTACGGCGAGTGGTTCGTCACCCTCGCCGACCGCCCGGAGGCGACCCGCCTCGACGGCGAGTTCGCCGTCGCCGGGCCACTCACCCTGCTGTTCCCGGAGACCGGCACGGAGACGGCGGCCACGACGAGCATCGAGTACCGCCACCATCCGACGGTGACCGTCCGCTCGTACGGCGCCGGTCGTGTCGTCGGCTGCGGGTTCGGCGATCTCGCCGCAGCCATGGACCATCCGATGCTCGGATCCCTCCTCGACCGGCTCGCTCGCTCCGATCTCCCGTCGACGAGCGCCGAGCTCGGCGTCGGCGTGGTCGGCTACGGCCCGTTCGGCGGGATGGGATACCTCCACGGTCTGGCGGCGACCGAGACCGACGGTCTGGCGCTGGTCGCAGCCGCCGACGCCGCGCCCGAGCGCATCGAGGCGGCCCGGATCGACTTCCCCGACCTGCGGGGCCATGCCTCGGCCGACGAGCTGGCCGCCGACCCCGACGTCGACATCGCCATCATCGCGACGCCGCCCGTGCTGCACGCCGAGCTCGCCCGGACGTTGCTGCGCGCCGGCAAGCACGTCGTCGTCGAGAAGCCGATGTGCCTCGACCCGGCCGACGCCGACGGCCTCATCGCCGTCGCGGCCGAGCACGAACGCGTCCTCACCGTGCACCAGAGCCGCCGGTGGGACACCGATTGGCTGGCGCTCCGGAGGGTGATCGGACGCGGCGACATCGGCGAGGTCTTCAACCTCGAGACGTTCGTCGGCGGCTTCGAGCACCCATGTCGCGCCTGGCACTCCGAGGAGTCGATCTCCGGTGGCGCCGTCTACGACTGGGGTTCGCACCACATCGACTGGATCATCCAGCAGTACGGATCCGCACCGACGAAGGTGCTGTGCTCGACGCACACGCGCGTGTGGCTGGACACGACCAACGTCGACCAGCTCGCCGTGTGGATGCAGTGGCCCGACGGCCGCGAAGCGACCTTCCGCCAGAGCGACGTGTGCGCGATCCGACGGCCGAAGTTCCACGTCCAGGGGACCGCCGGGACGATCGAGGGACACTACGCACCGGTCCGCACCGATGCGATCGAGCCCGGCCGCGGCTTCCGGGCCGGCGAGTCCCATCACGCCGAACGTCCGGTCGATCTCCGCGTCGTCCGCTACGACGGCGACCACGGACTCATCGACGCCGCCGTGCCACCCGCCCCGCACCCGGGTTGGGGCTTCCACCGGAACCTGGCCGACCACCTCCTGCTCGGCGAGCCGCTCGCGGTCCGACCCGAGCAGTCGCGCGACGTCGTCGCCGTGCTCGAGGCAGCCCATCGCTCCGGGTCCAAGGGCGGCGAGCTCGTCGAGCTCCCGTGACCGCCCGCCCGGTCGGCATCGGGATCCTCGGTGCCACGTCGTTCATCGCCAGACGGGCCGTCGTCCCTGCCGTCGGCGCCGCTGACGGCGCAGCGGTCGTCGCGGTCGCGTCGCGGTCGAGCGATGTGAGCGACGAGTGGGGCGCCCGTGCCGTCCCCGACTACGACGACGTGATCGCACACCCCGACGTCGAGGCGGTCTACCTCCCTCTCCCGAACGGCATGCACGCGCACTGGAGCGAGCGGTGCGCCGAGCGGGGCAAGCACGTGCTGTGCGAGAAGCCGCTCGCCCGGTCGGCCACGGAGGCCGCGTCGATGGCGTCGCTCTGCCGCAGCCGAGGGGTGCTGCTCGCCGAGGCGTGGATGACCCCGTTCGACCCTCGCTTCGCCCGCGTCGTGGAGCTCGCTCGCGAGGGGGCGATCGGCTCGCTGAAACGGGTCGAGGGAACGTTCACGTTCACGATCGGCACCGACCAGGTCGACAACTACCGCTGGCAGCCGCAGCAGGGAGGCGGGGCGCTCGCCGACGTCGGGATCTACTGCCTCGGCGCCGCGACCGGGCTGTTCGGCCCCGACGCGCGGGTGACGACGGCGACGCAGGTGATGACACCGAGCGGTGTCGACGCCCGGACCGACGCCGAGCTCCGATGGCCGAACGGCGCCACCGCGGCGGTCTGCACGTCGTTCGTCGACGACGAGGTCCAACACCTCGCGATCATCGGCTCGCAGGGCGAGCTCCATCTCGACGGCGACGCCTTCACCGGCGGTGCATCGGCCACCGACATCACCGACGCGCGCGGCGCGACCGTCGAATCGGTGCGCCCGGACGACTGCTACCGACGGATGATCGAGGCGTTCGCATCGGCCGTTCGCGGCAGCGGGGAATGGCCCCGGCCGGTCGAGCGTTCGGTCGAGATGATGACGATCATCGACGAGATCGGTCGCGCGGCCGGAGCCCCGGATGCCCGCTGACACGGCCGAGCAACCGATCGACCGTCTCGTCGCCCTGCCGACGGGGGTGGAGCTGCGCATCCTCGACTGGTCGCCGCTTCGATCCGACCGGCACGCCATCGACTCGACGTGGGTGCTCACCCACGGGTTGGCGTCGAACGCCCGACTCTGGGACGGCGTCGCCGCCCGTCTGGCGCGGCGGGGTCATCACGTCGTCACCGTCGACCAGCGCGGCCACGGGCGGTCGTCCAAGCCCGCGGGCCCCTACGACGTCCCGACGTGCGCCGACGATCTCGCCGCGCTCGTCGGCGAGCTCGGGCTCGACCGTCCGGCCGTCGGCGGCCAGTCGTGGGGCGGGAACGTCGTGTTGGAGGTCGGCGATCGTCATCCGGACCGCGTCGATCAGGTCGTGTGCGTCGACGGCGGCTTCATCGACCTCCAGTCGCGGTTCCCGGAGTGGGAGGAGTGCCGCCGTGCGCTCGCGCCGCCGAAGCTCGCGGGGACACCGCTGACGCAGATGCAGCAGTGGATCGAGCGGAGCCATGCCGACTGGCCACCGGAGGGAACGGCTGCGACGCTGGCCAACTTCGAGGTCCGCGGCGACGGCACCGTCGCCCCCTGGTTGACCCACGAGCGCCACCTCCTCGTCCTGCGGGGCCTGTGGGAGCACCGTCCGTCCGAGCGCTACCCGCGGATGCGCGTCCCGGTGCTGATGATCGGTGCCGACACCGGCGACCGATCCTGGAGCCACTCCAAGCACGAAGCGGTCGACGCTGCGCTCGCAGCACTCCCGACCGGGCGCGCCGAGTTCTTCGTCGCCCACCACGACGTGCACGCCCAGCGTCCGGACGAGATCGCCGCCCTGCTGCACGCAGCGTCGACCGACCCGGCCTTCTACCCGACTCGCCCACCCGAAGCGGCAACGCAACCTGCAGGAGCATCATGAGCCTCCCCCGCCTGCTCGCCATCATGGGATCCGGCGAGACCGCGCCGACCATGAAGCAACCCCACCGCGACGTGTTCAACCGGCTCGCCTCCGGTGCCGACCGCGACATCAGCGCGGTGATGCTCGACACCCCCTTCGGCTTCCAGGAGAACGCCCCCACGCTCGCGTCGACCGCGATCAGGTACTTCTCCGATGCCGTCGGACGCGACGTCGAGGTCGCCGGGCTCACGCGGTTGCACGGCGTCGACCCGGTCGCCGTCGAGACCGGGCTCGCACGGGTCAGGGGCGCGGACTGGGTCTTCGCCGGACCCGGCAGCCCCTCGTACGCGCTCCGCCAGTGGCGCGGCACCGAGTTGCCCGCGCTCCTGGCCGACAAGCTCCGCGACGGTGGAGCGATCGTGTTCGCGTCGGCGGCAGCGCTCACGCTCGGTGCCAAGACCGTGCCGGTGTACGAGCTCTACAAGGTGGGCGCCGATCCCTACTGGGAGGACGGTCTCGACCTGCTCGCCCCGCTCGGGATCGATGCCGTGGTGATCCCCCACTACGACAACGCCGAGGGCGGCCACCACGACACCCGCTTCTGCTACCTCGGCGAGCGCCGCCTGTCGGTGCTCGAGCCCGAGCTCGGCGACGCGTACGTGCTGGGTGTCGACGAGCACACCGGCGTCGTGATCGACCTCGACGCCGACGTCGCGACGGTCGTCGGCAAGGGCGGCCTGACGCTTCGCCGACAGGGCGTGTCCGAGCGAATCGAGACCGGCACCGAGATCTCGCTCGACGTCTTGCGCGCCGGACGGCTCGAAGCTCCGACCGGGCCCGCAGCCACCGGGCCGTCCGACACCGGACCGTCCGACACCGGGGAATCCGACACCGGGGCGGGGCCCGGATCGGGCGACGCGCCGCCGAGCGGGCCGGTCGCCGACGACTCGCTCGAGGCGACGGTCGACCGGGTCCTCGCCGAGTTCGACACGGCACTCGACGACGGCGACGCCGATCGAGCCGTCGCCGCCATGCTCGAGCTCGACCAGGCCGTCGCCGAGTGGTCCGCCGACACGCTCCAGAGCGACCAGACCGACCGGGCGCGCGCGGCGCTGCGCTCGATGATCGTCCGGCTCGGTGCCGCCGCCAGGGAGGGCCTGCGCGACCCGCGCGACGTGCTCGGCCCCGTCGTGGACGCCGCCCTCGAGGCCCGCCGGATCGCTCGCGCCGAGCGGGCCTTCGCCGTGTCGGACGCGCTCCGCGACGGTCTCGACGCCGCCGGTGTCGAGGTCCGCGACACCCCCGACGGCGCCGAGTGGCACCTGAGGTGACCGCTCCGGATCCGGTGGCCGGCACCGGACCCGGAGCGGTCGACCGACGGCGTCAGCCCTCGAACGCCTGGACGTGGACGGCGTGCCCGTCCCGGCCGGGCAGGCCGTAGGAGTCGATCGCCTCGAGGGTGATCAGCCAGCGCCAGTTGTCCGGGGCCTCGGGCGGCACCGGCAGGTCGACGGTCACGTCCGAGCAGTCGGTGTGAACGCCGAAGCCGTCCCCGGACTCGACGAGGTCGCTCCCCTCGCACAGCACGATCCGGGTCTCGCCCTGTTCGGCCACCCAGCGCATCGACGTGCCCGGCAGCACGCCGTCCTGGGCGTCCTGTGCCGTGCCGACGAGGCGCACGCTCGCCGGACCGCCGCCGGTGGCGTACTCGTCGTCGTGCTCCGGCGCGATGATCGTCGCATCGGGCAGCGACTCCCCGGGCGGGACCTCGAGCATCGTCAGCAACGCGACGTCGCTCGACGCCGAGCCGTCGACGTCGACGGCGACGAAGCGGACCTCGTAGTCGCCGGCGCCGAGCGTGTTCGCCGGGATCGACGACTGGTGTCCCGTCGCCTCGAACACCTTGGCGCCGTCGCTCGTGCGGGTCACCGTCCAGCTCGTCTCCGAGTCGGGCACGGCCTCCTCCCACGCCTCCGGGTCGGATGACGAGGCGTCCAGGAGGACCGGCTCGACGGTGTACCGGTAGGTGTTCGCCGCCGGGCTGGTGATGCTGGCGACCGGCGGTGTGTTCGCCACCTCGATCGTGAGCGTGCGCGTGGCCGAGACGCCCATGACGTCGGTCGCGGTCGCGAGCAACGTGTGACGGCCCGGGCCGAGCTCACTCATGCCGACCGGGTCGGTCGTCGGTGTGGCGTTGACGACGTCGCCGCCGACACGACGCCACTGGATCGGGAGGTCGAGGCCGGCGAAGTTCTCGGCGCTCGCGACCAGGTCGAAGAAGTCGAACGGTCCGATCTCGTCGTCCGCGGTCGGCGACTCGATCGTGAGGGTCGGGGGAAGGTACGGCCGCCCCATCGCCGAGGCGACGGCCCGGTAGGCGTCGATCCGGCGGGTGTGCCCGGTCACCTCCGCACCGAGGGAGTCGGTGTGCGCGGTGTCCTTCATCACCTGCCAGACCTGCTCGGGGCCGAGCGTCGGATTGGCGGCCATGACGAGCGCTGCGACACCGGCGACGACCGGCGAGGCGAACGAGGTACCACACGAGGTCTTCGTCCCGGCGTCACCGGGGACGTCGGGGTTGGCGAGCGCAACGACGCAGTGCGGACCGTAGATCTCGACCGACCCGCCCCCGGTCGACGAGCCGTAGTTGGACCCGCTGTGGCGCTGCGCGGGAATGCCCTCCTCGGCGTCGCCGGCGGTGAGACCGCCGACGCAGACGACGCCCTCGATCTCGCAGGGCACGACCAGTGCGTCGTTCGAGTCGACGTCGATGCCGTCGTTGCCCGCGGAGGCGAACGACAGCACACCGTGGTCGTCGCGGATGCCCCGGAACCAGCGGCCGTACTTGCGCTCCGCCGACCCCTGGAACGCGGTCACGTTGCTCCCGAAGCTCATGTTGACGATGTCGACGTCGCGATCCTTCGCGAGGTTCCGGATCGTCTTCATCTGCTTGCGGAGCGATCCGTCGCGGTCGTAGGCCACGAGCTCCGCGATCGGCGCCGCGGGCCCGGCGGTGGCGAAGCGGTTGTCGATCCGCCCCATCGCCGCCATCACGACGTCGGTCCCGTGGAAGGGGCACGAGTTGCCGCCGCTGCACGGCGTCGCGTTGGACGAACGCCAATCCCTGCCGTGGATCTCGGCGACGTCGGGGAAGTCGGCGTTGGGGAAGAAGCCGTTGTCCGCGATCAGCATGCGGACCTTGTTGCCGAGGCCGCCGTAGCCGTACAGGAGCTGCCATGCGGCATCGATGCCGGTCTCCTGCGGCTCGGTCGAGGAGATCCACGACCACTCGAAGACGTCGGCGCGAGTCGTGTCGTCCACGACGTTGCCGTCGCGCACGTCGTTCAGCTCGGCCAGCCAGTTGAGGGTGACGTCGGTGCCGTACACGGCCGCCTCGTTCGCAGCGATCGCGATCAGCGCGACCGCGTCCGGGTCGCTCGCCGCGAAGTCGCCGTCGTGGTGGGGTTCGATCGCGAGCAGGTCGGCAGCGGCGCGATCGACATCGGCGGTCGCCAGATCCACCCTGACCAGGTAGTCCGTCGGTTCTCCCTCGGCGAACGGTTCGGTCGCGTCGAGGACGGTCGCGTTGCGGCGGTCGAGGAAGGCGTCGAGCTCGTCGGCGTCGTCGAACGCGACGGCGAGCTCGCCCAGCACGATGTCGCTCTCGGTGCCGCCGGCCGAGCGGAGCCGGGCCGTCGGGCGCGGGGCGTCGCCGGGTTCGAGCCCGGCGATGCGCTCGGTGGCGGGCACGAGGTCGTCGTCGACGACGATGTCGAGCTGATCGGGCGACGGTGGGTCGGCGGGCGGTGGGAGGTCGGGCTCGGTCGACGGCTCGTCGACGACGATCTCGGATGTCGGATCGGTCGCGCCCGGCGCCGGCTCGGGCACCGCGCCGGTGGCCTCGGGTGCCCCCGACGCCGACAGCGACGTGGCGATCAGGGCGCTCGCGCCGACCGCCGCGACGGCCGTCCACGCAGCGACGAGTCGCGTCGACTCGGACCGGGTCGACGGCGAGTCGGGGTTGGATCGATGGGTGTTCATGGCAGGTCCTCTCGGTGGTTGGTCGGGTGCCGTGTCACCGGTCCAGAGCGATCGGTCGAGCGAACCTCGCGCTTTTCCGCGCGATTCGTTCGTGGAATCTGCGAGACGTCGTGCCACTCGGCCTCTGGACCGGTGACACCGACAAGGAGTTCCGTCATGCACACCAGGCACCCACACCCAACCGTCCCCAGCCCGCCCACGGCCGACGCTCCGTCCGGACCCGGCGACGGCGCCGATCTCGTCGTGAACACGTCGGAGGACACCGTCGACCGCGGCGAGCTCGGCCGATTGGCCTCGGGCGAGCTCGCGGCCCACGACACGGGCGCCCACGACACGTCAGACCACCCCCCGACCGAACCGCTGCCCGCCGACTCGACCGGTGCCGCCGACGGCGCGGCCGCATCGACCTGCGTGGCGACCGGCTCGGCACCGGGCGACTCGGCCAGGCCTCCTCGCCTACTCGTCGCTGCGGCGATCGCCGCAACCCTGTTCCTGCTGCTCGTCGTCATGTGGATGCTGCTCGGATCGAACGACGGCGACCAGCGGGCGTCGGCACCGGCAGCCGCCGACGCCGCTGCGGAGTTCGCGACCTCGGACGCGCAGACCATGACGGGCGCACACGGTGCCGATCCGGTCGAACCGGTCCCGACGGTTCCCGAGATCGCCGTGCCCGACCAGATCGACCTCGACGGCACCGTCGTCGGCGGGTCACCCGTCGGTGCGCCCGACCCCGTCCCCGAACCGCCGCCGCCGGGACCGGGTGCCCCCGATCCGGGTCCGCCGCCGCCTCCCCCGCCGGCACCGGAGCTCGCCGCACAGGCCGGCTACGAGCTCGACCCCGGCATCCTCGGCGTGTCGATCACCCTGCAGAACGAGGGCGACGCCCCGCTCGCATACGAGCTGCTCAACGACGGCGACGGGTACTCGGCGGATGCGGCGACCGGTGAGATCGCGCCCGACGGACTGGCCGCGATCTGGCTCGACCTCGCCGTCGCCCCGGACGGCGACGGCCCGACACCGTTCACGCGGACCGTCGAGGTCGGCTCGAACGGCGGGAACACCGAGATCACGGTCTCCGGGCAGGTGGAGAAGCCAGGCTTTCTCGTCGTCGAGGCCGAATCGGTCCCGATCGTCGACTTCCGGGCGTCGGTCGGCTTCACGAACGTCGGCGGGCTGCCGCTCGAGATCACCGATGTCGACGCCCCCGGGCTCACCCTGTCGGCGATCCCCGACGCCATCGCGGCCGGCGAGACGCTCTCGATCGAGCTGGCGCTGTGCGACGGCGATCCACTGCCGCCCGGCTCGTTCTCCCATCCGCACCCGGGCGACCCGGGCCTGGTGATCCACCAGATCGCCGCACACGTGCACGTGACGACCGACGTCAACGCCGAGGTCGTCACCCTGCACGCGACCGTGCCCCACCTCGACCGTCCGTCGTGCGAGCCGGTGATCGACGTGCCCACGCTCGACCTGATCCCGGCGGGCTGACGGCACGGATCGCGCCACGTTCCCCGCCGCGACGGCACGGACCGAACCGCCGGGGTGTCGTCGCGTCTCAGCGGGTGTCGTCGCGTCTCAGCGGGTGTCGGCGCGTCTCAGCGGGTGTCCGGGGGTGTCGGTGACG
>CBFCWS010000045.1:0-12926 GCA_965601765.1 uncultured Ilumatobacter sp.
ACGTGATCGGGCGACCGGTGCGCTACGTCCCGATGGCCCATGACGCGTACGCGGCCGAGCTCGTCGAAGCCGGTCTGCCCGCCGACGTGGCCGGTCACCTCACCGATGTGATCGCCGAGGCGCTCGACGGCCGCAACGCCCGGGTCACCGACGGCGTCGAGCGGGTGCTCGGCCGTCCGGCCCGCGACTTCGCCGACTACGCCAGGGATGCCGCGGCTGCGGGCGCGTGGGACGTGCCCGTCGCCGCGACCGTGTGAGGAGGACGAGCGATGCACGCGAACGACCTCCTCCTCGGCACCAGCATCATCGGCACGGGCCTCGTCGCGGGGCTCCTGTACGGGTGGGCCGTCTCGGTCATCCCCGGCACGACTCGGGTCGGCGACCACACCTACGTCGCGACGATGCAGGACGTCAACCGGGCGATCATCAACCCGGCCTTCCTCGTCCCGTTCATGGGGGTACCCCTCGCACTCGGGGCCGCGGCGATCCTGCACCTCCGGACCGGTGACATCCGGCGCGGCTCGCTGCTGGCAGCGGCGACCGGGACCTACCTGGTCGGTGTTCTCGGCGTCACGATCAGGGGGAACGTCCCGCTCAACGAGGCTCTCGACGACTTCGACCTGTCGGCCGCCGCCGGCGACGACCTCGCCGAGCGGCGGCGCACCTACGAACGGCCCTGGAACCGCTTCCACCGGGTCCGCACCGCAGCCGGTGTGATCTCGTTATGCCTCGCCGCGGCCGCTGCGGCGATCGACTGAGCCCAGCTCCCGCGCCTGCGCCGACCGGTCGGGGCCGCCTCACCGACGCGACCGGATGCGTGGGCTGCGGGCATCGACGCCGGGCACGGGACCGACCGAGCAGCTCACCTGGGGGCAGGTCCTGCTCCGGCCACGACGCATCGGCCGGTACGTGTGGAAGATCCTCGACGGGACGGGCCTGCGATGTCGGCGACCCGGGTGACCACGGTCGCGGGGGTCAACGAGTGGGTGACGGCCCACTAGGATGCGCTGCGCATGGTCGGGTTCGACGTCGCCGCGACCGCGCAGGTGTGGGTGGGAGTCGCAGTCGTTCCGTTCCCGGTGATCGACCGCTGCCCGGCCCCGCATCCGTCGCCGTCGGGAACGATCCGCCGCGATCGACCAGCCCACGACTCGGCGCCGACCGAGGCCTGAGCCGCCCCGGAGACCGTGTTGCCGTCCGATCCTGTCCCTCCCGATCCTGCTCCCACCGAGCCCTCGCGCCCGGTCGGATCGTCGGACGACGACCTCGGACCACGACGTGACGAACTCGAGGTCGCCGTGACGACGATTCGCCGGACGGCGGCCCTCCAGGCGCGCGGGCGGGTCCTCGCCGAGCAGCTGAAGGCTCGTGCCGAGGCGATGCGGCAGCGGTCGAGCATCATCGACCTCGGCGTGCGTGTGTACGACCGCGACCGCGAAGCAGCCGGCTCCCTGCTCGGCAGCGCGCTCGCGCTCCGGTTGTTCCTGTTCCTCGTGCCGTTGGTGCTGTTCACGGTCGGACTGGCCGGTCTCATCGGCTACTACTCGGGATACGACTCGCTGTCGTCCGACGTCGGCATCTCGGGGACGATCGGCGACCAGATCGACGACGCGTTCTCCCAGCGCTCGACCCCGGCCTGGTTCGTCTCCGCCGCGGGTCTGATCGGCATGGCGAGCGCGGGGTACTCGCTGTCGCGGGCGATGATCGTGTCGAGCGCCCTCGCCTGGCGGCTGGGCGGCAGGCAACGAGCGACGTTCGGCATGATCGGATCGGTGGTCGGGCTCATCGTCAGCATCGGACTCGTCAGCACGATCGTGAACAGCATCCGCAGCGCGGCCGGTCTCGCGGTGGCGTCGGTCTCGTTCGTCGCCGTGTTCGGGGTCTACGTCGTGTTGTGGGTCTTCATCATCCAGACGCTGCCACGCGGCACCAGCGACCCCGGAGCGGCGATCCCCGGCGCGGTGCTCGCGTCGACCGCGCTGACCGCGATGCAGGCCGTCAGCACCCTGTACCTCCCGCGAGCGATCGAGCGCTCCTCGGAGCTGTACGGGACGATCGGGGTCACGCTCGCGACGCTCGGGTGGATCTATCTCCTCGGCCGGGTGGTCGTATTCGCGTTCTCGCTCAACGCCGTCGTGTTCGAACAGATCGGGAGCGTCTCCCGGATCGTGTTCTCCGTACCGGGCATCCGCACCATCCCCCGCCGCTACCCGAGCGTTGCCCGCTACTTCGACCTCGACCGGGAGTGATCGACCTCGCCCCGGGCTACAGCTCGGTCCTCGTGTCGGACCGGTGGACGATCCTCGGTACGGGAACGTCCGGGGGAGCGGGCGCCCGGCCTGCGGCATCGGGTGCAGCAGTTCGCGACGGAGCCCGCCGAGGATCGGCACCGTGGCACGCGTGAACTTCTTGCCGCGTATTGCGCAACAAGTTCACGCGTTCGTGGAGGGCAGATCATCCGGTGTCGGCGACGTCGAATCCGTCGATCGGAGGCAGGTCGGTCTCGTCGGAGGTCGGCGTCGCACGTGGCGCATGCTCGGAGACCCCTCTTCCCCGGCGCGAACATTGCGGGATGGGTACCACCAGGCGTCGATTCGAGCAGTTCCTCTCCAACCCGTCCTCGATTCGATACGCCGTGGCGGCGATCATCAGCTTCACCGTTCTCGCGGTCGTCCTGGGCGCGGTTGCCGTACGCCTCTTCGATCGCTCCGAGTACCCGACGTTCGGCCGAGCGTTGTGGTTCACGCTGCAGACCGTGACGACCGTCGGCTACGGAGATGTCACGCCCGAGAACCCGGTGGGCCAGATCGTCGCGTCGATCGTGATGTTGACGTCGATCGGCCTGATCACCGTCGTCACTGCGGCGGTGACGTCGACGTTCGTCGCAGCGGCCGCCAAGCGTGACGCTCGCACGAACGATCTCGCACGCGATGACGCCCGGCGCGGATTCGACGACGTGGCGCTTCGTCTCGACCGCATCGAGCGGGCGCTCGGGCTGCCTTCCGACCCTTCGACGAGCGACACTCCCGATCGCTGACGGATCGGCGGTCACCAGCGCGCCTCGACCATCCCTGATGTCCAGGGCCACAGGGGGTTGCCCCCGGTCGGTCGCCGCGCCCGTGGCACGACCAGATGTGGTGCCCGATGGTGCTCATCGACCCTATGGGCCGATGGCGGGTGTTGGTTGGCTGGAGGTATGCGTCAGCGATCCACGGTTGTTCGGGCGGACGACGAGATCCTTCCTGTCGACTGGCACGGTTTGGATCGCGAGGAAGTCACCGCGTTGCTCGAGACGGGCGGCCACGGCCTGTCGGAGGCCGACGCGTCTGCGCGTCGGGCGCGGTACGGACCGAACCAGCTGGAGGAGGAGCCGCCGCCGCCTGCATGGGTGGTGTTCGCTCGACAGTTCCGGAGTCCGCTGATCTTCATCTTGCTGGTCGCTCTCGCGGTCACGGTCGGGCTCGGTGAACATCTGGACGCGGCGGTGATCGCAGCGGTGTTGGTGTTGAACGCGGTGATCGGGTTCACCCAGGAACGCAAGGCCGAAGATGCCGTTCGTGCGTTGATGCAGCTCGTCGTGCCGCATGCCCGGGTGGTCCGTGACGGCCGCGACGTGGAGATCGACAGCCGCGATCTCGTGCCGGGCGATGTCGTGCTCCTGGAGTCCGGGGCACGGATCCCGGCCGATCTGCGTCTCGTGGGAGCGAACGCGTTGCAGGTCGACGAGTCGTTGCTGACGGGTGAGTCGGTTCCGGTCGTCAAGTCCGACGAGCCGGTCTCGCCGGAGGCGCCTCTGCCGGACCGTGCGTGCATGGCGTACACCGGGGCGACGGTGACGGCGGGCCGGGGCCGGGGTGTGGTGGTCGCCACCGGGTCGAACACCGAGCTCGGTGCGATCGCCGGGCTGATGCGATCCGAGACGGTGACGACCACACCTCTGCAGCGGCGCATGGACTCCTTCGCTCGAGTGATCGGCGTCGTGGTCGGCATGGCGGCTCTGATCGCGTTCGCCAGCGGGGTGGCGCTCGGGGAGCCCCTCGAGGAGATGTTCCTCGTCGCCGTCGCGCTCGCCGTGTCCGCGGTGCCCGAGGGTCTTCCGGTGGCGGTCACGATCACCCTCGCCGTGGGGGTGCGTCGGATGGCGCGCCGCAATGCCATCATCCGGAGGTTGCCTGCGGTCGAGACGCTGGGGAGCACGACCGTGATCGGTTCGGACAAGACGGGCACCCTCACCGAGAACCGGATGACCGTCGAGGAGATCTGGACGCCCGGTCATCGCTACACCCTGGCCGGAGGTGTGCCCGACGGCGAGTACCTCGAAGGCGACGAACCCGCCGCGATCGGCGATCATCCCGGGCTCCACGAGACCTTGCTCGCCGGCGTGCTGACCAACGAGGCGGATGTGCACTGGACGGGCGATGAGCGGACCACCACCGGCGACCCCACCGAGGTGGCGCTCCTGTTGTCGGCGCTCACCGTCGGCCTCGAGCCCGGCGACGTGCGCGCTGCCTATCCGGCGTTCGCCGACATCCCCTTCGAACCGACCCGGCAGTACTCGGCCAGCATCCGCACCCGTCACGATCAGCACGCGATCTTCGTCAAGGGTGCTCCCGAGCGGGTGCTGGAGATGTGCACCGGGATGCTCACCGACCAGGGTGTGGCTCCGCTCGACGAAGCAGCCGTGGCCGACGCCGCCCGCGACATGGCCGCTCGTGGCCAACGCGTCCTCGCGTTCGCCCAGCACACCCTTCCCGAACGCCTCGGAGATCCTCACGACGTGAGCGAACCGGACGGGCTGGTGTTCGTCGGGCTGCAGGCCATGATCGACCCACCTCGGGCCGGCGTGCGAGATTCGATCGCTGCGTGTCAGACCGCGGGCATCCGCGTCGTGATGATCACCGGCGACCACGTCGACACCGCCCGGGCGATCGCCGGCCAACTCGGCATCACGGGCACCGACGCCGCGCTCACCGGCGTGGAGCTGGCCGACCTCGACGACGAGCTGCTGGCCGATCGTGTCGACCGGGTGTCCGTCTACGCCCGCGTCTCACCCGAGGACAAGCTCCGCATCGTTCGTGCGCTCCAGGCCCGCGGTGAGGTCGTCGCGGTCACCGGCGACGGTGTCAACGACGCGCCCGCCCTCAAGGCCGCCGAGATCGGCATCGCCATGGGCGACAAGGGAACCGACGTCGCCCGGGAGGCTTCCGAGATGGTGCTCGCCGACGACAACTTCGTCTCGATCACCTCGGCCGTTGAGGAGGGACGTGTCACCTTCGACAACATCCGCAAGGTCACCTTCTTCCTCGTCTCGACCGGCGCCGCCGAGATCACGGCCATCCTCGTCGCCGTCTGGCTCCAGTGGCCACTCATCCTGCTCCCCGCCCAGCTGCTCTGGCTCAACCTCGTCACCAACGGACTCCAGGACGTCGCCCTGGCATTCGAACCGGCCGAGCGGGGCGTGCTGCGCCGCCCACCCCGCCGACCCGGCGGCGGCGTGCTCGACCGGCTCATGTGGGAGCGCGTCGTCCTCGCCGGTCTCGTCATGGGCGCCGGGATGCTGATCACGTTCCGCTGGGAGCTCGACACCACCGACTCACTCATCAAGGCACAGACCGTCGCGCTGACCACGATGGTCGTGTTCCAGGTCTTCCAGGCCGGCAACTCCCGCTCCGAGACCGAGTCCGTGTTCCGTCGCGACCCGTTCTCCAACAAGTTCCTGTTCGTCGCCACCATCGCCGCCCTCGCAGTCCACGTCGCGGCGCTCTACCTGCCACCCACCCAGTACGTGTTGCGGGTCGAACCGATCGGCGTCGGTTCGTGGCTCCGCATCGTCGCCGTCGCCACCAGCATCATCATCGCGATGGAGCTCCACAAGGCAGTACGACGGCGGAGGAGCTGATGTCGTCGGCAGCAGCCGCCTCGCGGTGACACCCTCGGCTCGGTACGTCCGGTCGGGTGTGATGCCGATGGTTGATCGGGAGAGTGGTCGATCAGGAGAGTGGTTGATCAGGAGAGGCCGAGGAGGGTGCCCAGCCAGAACACCGGGAGGCCGACGGCGAGGCCCATCGCGACGTTGTGCTGCCGGCGGGTGACGACGAACGTGCACACGGCCGCGGCGATCACGGCGGGCGAGGGGAGCTCGGCGTGGCGGTCCGGGCCGTGGAGGAACAGGCCGGACGCCACCATCGAGGCCAGGATCGCCGGCGTGACCGAGCCGGCGATCCGGTCGAGCCAGTCGGGAACCGGCCGGCCGATGACCGTGACGCTGCTGCGCAGGGCGTAGGTCACGAACGCGGCGACCAGGAAGGTTGCGACGACGATCACGACGCCACCGCCCTGCGGGTCGCGGCGCCCACTCCGGCCACCGCCGCGACGGGCAGCGCCAGCGGACCGAGCGCACCCGACCCGACGATGACGACCACGGCGGCGGTCACGGCCGCCACCCCCTGGCTTCTCGTGCGGGTCGCGCCGGCGAGCATGCCGGTGAACACGAGCGGCGCAGCGAGTTGGAGCCCGGCGCTCGCCGGAAGGGCGCCCCCGACGTGGAACGACACGGCCTGGCAGGCGACGAAGGTGCCGCCCAGCCCAGCCGTCGCGACGACGAAGTATCGCTGGCGCCACGACAGGTCGGTCACGGTCTCGAATCGTTGCTGGCACAGCACGAACGTCTGGTCGACGATCGGGAACACCAGCAGCAGGCGTCGGGTGCGTCCGGCCTCCCGGAACCAGCGGGCGGCCGCAGCCCCGTAGAACACGAAGCGCATGTTGACGAGGGCCACGATCACGGCGACGGCCAGGGTGCTCTCGCCGCGAGCGATCGTCTGGACGGCGGCGAGCTGGCCGGAGCCGGCGAGCATGATCGCCGCCCCGAAGATCGTCTGGAAGCCGGTGAGCCCGGCAGCGGCCGACGCGCTGCCGATCGCGAGTCCGAACGGGATGATCGCCACGACGCAGGGAGCGATGTCGCGCACTGCCGCCCGCGTGGCCCCACGCAGGTCGGCCCCATTCGACTCGGCGGCGGTGCCGGTGACGGCGGCGCTCACGACACGCCACTCCCCGTGAGGACCCTGCGATCGCCGGCCGACGCGTCGGCCAGCTCGACGGCGGTCGGCAGGCGGAACGTCTCCTCGGCGATCCAGCGCCGGTAAGCGTCCTCGCCGAACGCGGCGACCACCCCGGCGGTCTGGCTCGCATGGGCGCCGAGGACCGCTCGCTTGCGGTCGGTCTCGGCATCGTTCAGTCGGACGCTCGACTGGATACCCCGGTCGGACACGCCGGTCGGCTCCTCCGTCATCCACAGGCCCAGCCGGTCGTGGAGGTCACGCCACTCGTCGAGCCACGACTCGGTCTTGGCGGCGTACCAGAGCTGGCCGCACGGCTCGCACTGCCATGCGGCGGTGGCGAGAGCAGAGCAGGCCACGTGGTCGACGTGCCCCGTGATGCCGTCGGGACCGAAGGTGACGGTGACATCGGGTCGGATCTCGGCGACGATCTCGGCCAGGGATCGCGTGGTGGCGGCGCGGTCGGCGTCGTCGACACCACCGTCTGGGAGACCGAGGAACCGGACGTCGGCGACGCCGATCTCGGCCATGGCCGCCCGGAGCTCGGTCCGGCGGAGGGTACGGCGGACGCCGATCGATCTTGCGTCGTCGGCGGGGAAGCCGGCCTCGCCGTCGCTCAGCGCGACAACGGTGACGTGGCCGCCGGAGCGGACGATTCGGTCCATGAGGCCCGCCGAGAGGTAGGCCTCGTCGTCGGGGTGGGCCCAGATCCCCAGCACGCGCCGGGGGCCGGACACGTAGACGGTCGAGCGGTCGGGAGCGATCGCCGTGCGGAACGGGCCGTCGGCGTCGGGGTGGACGGTGGTCGCGAAGGGGGAGCGGTCGGGATGCATGGTGGGTTCCTGTCTGTGGGTGCGCATGCGGACCAGGTGTCCGGTCCGCGTCGTCGTCATCGGGCGGCGCCCTGAACGGTGACGAACGTCGGGTTGGCGAGCATGTCGACGACGGCGGAGTACTTCGTGCCGCCGGCGATGAGGGCCTCGATCTGGGCGTCGTCGGCGTCGGCGTCGACGTCGAACTCGATGGCGACCGAGTCGAAGCCCTTGCGGACGTCCTGGTCGATGCCGAGCACGCCGCGGACGTCGATCTCGCCGACGACCTTCGACGTCACGCTGCGGAGTTCGATGCCGCGAGCGGCGGCGCCGGTGGCGATGCCGGCGGTGATGCATGCAGCGAGTGCGTGCAGGACGTACTCCTGGGGCGTCGGGCCGTGGCCGTGGCCGAGGGTGGGATGGTCGGCGGTGAACCGGAACTCGTCGACATGCACCTGGTCGGCCCCGGCGCCATACCACTCGTGGACGGTGGACGTGCTGGCGGTCCCCTCGACCCAGCGGTTGTGAGCCGTGAAGCGGAACGCGGCGAGCTGCGGCTGCTCGGTGAGCTTGGCGATCGTGCCGAACAGCTTCGCGGTCGGCACGCCGTTGCACTCGGTGAGCTCGGGGGTGACGGTGTTGGCCATGTGGATGTCTCCTTGGTGGATGCCCGTTCGATCGGGCGTGTCGTTGTCGTGCTCAACCATCGACGAATTGCCGACGCGAGGCTTGGAGACGACCTGGAGATCCCCTGGAGGATCTCCGAGCAGCCGAACAGCTCGACTCGAGCCGAACCGTTCGGCCGGAGTCAGGCGATCAGGCGAGGGCCTCGGTGGCGAGGCGGGCGAGACGGGCGAGGCCGGCCGCCTCGGCCTCGTGTCGCACGACCTCGGCCATCGCGTCGGCCTCGGCCGCGTGCCCCTGGGCGCGCCGGACCCGCGACAGCCAGAGGCGACTCTCGTTCGCCCACAGCACCGAACCGCCGCTGTCGTCGCCTTCCAGCGCGAGGCCGAGGAACTCCTCGGCGGCGTCGAGCTCGCCCAGGACGTACGACAGCATGCCGAGGTAGCGCTCGGCGCGCCCGAAGCACAACAGGCCCGACCCGGTCGTCACGTTCGTTCCTGCGAGGGGTGCGAACCGCTCGCGCAACGTCGCGCAGGCGTTGCGGTCGCCGAGGTGCACCGTGGTCTCGATGAGGAACACCATGACCGTGCTCCACAGCGCGTCGAGCGGGAGTTCGAAGCCGGCCTCGCGGATGGGCTCGACGACAGCGTCGGCCTCGGCGTCGGCCCCCGTCTCGGCGAGCAGCATCGCGAGCCCGGGCCGCCACAGGGCCGACCCGTCGGCCCGGTCGACGACGTGGCGGATGAGCGGGGCCATCGCGGCGAGCCGGTCCTGCTCGCGTCGGATCATGAACATGCGCAGACCGAACGTCCCGCTGCCGTCCTCCTCCGGGAGCTCGTCGGCGAGGTCGTTGCAGTAGGCGGCGAGCCGTTCGGCCTCGGCGAGGTCGCCTTCGTAGAACGCCTCCATCGCCTCCTGGTTCGCCCGGATGAACTGCCAGAAGCTCGAGTGCGATCGACGCTGGAGCTCGGCCATCGACCGAGCCATCGTGCGGCGCTCCTCGAAGTCGCCGACGAGCGTCGCGTGCAGGATCCGATCGTGCAGGGCGTGGAGAGCGATGTCGTTGTCGTCGATGAGCGGCTCGAGCTCGGCGAGCCGGGCGATCATGTCGCCTGCCGCCGCGAAGTCGTGGTACATGACCTGACCGATGAACACGCTGAGCACGTTGGCCTCGATGTTCGGGGCGCCGATCTCGGCGGCGAGCCGCCTGGCTTCCTCGAACGCGTCGTTGATCTCGTCGTGACGGCCGGCGAGCGCCAGCGCCCGGAACCGCGCGACGGCCAGACGGGCGCGGAGCATCAGCTCGCCGGGGACGTCGACACCCGCGGTGATCGCGTCGTCGAGCACCTGCCGGGCCGCGGTGAGATGGCGCAGCGCGGTCGCCCCCGAGAACCCCGGTCGCCAGCTGGCGTCCTCGTGGCGCAGCGCCGCCTCGACCCTGAGCACGACGTCGCCGGTGTCGCCGGCGAGCTCGATCGCCTCCTCGAACGTGCGCGCCGCCGTGACGTTCTTGCCGGCACGGGTCTGGGCGATCCCGTGGCGGAGCGCGAGGTCGCCGAGCAGGTGGGCGTCGTCGGTCGGCGCGAGCGCCCGGGCGCGGACCAGTAGGTCGATCGCCTCCTCGAACGACAGCTGGACGATCGACTCGTCGGCCGCTCGGACCAGGCGCTCGACCGCGACGGGCCCGAGCGACCGGTCGACGACCGCTGCCTCGGCGGTGTGGAAGGCGAGTTCCGGCAGGTGCTGGACGTCGTCGCCGAAGACGTCGTGGATGGCGTTCGCGATCCGGCCGTGGAGACGGGCGCGGCGTGCCGAGCTCAGCTCGGACCGCAGGGAGCTGCGGACCAGCGCGTGGGCGAAGCGGAAGCGGTCGGCGCCGATGTCGTCGAGGAGCCGTGCCGCGACCGCCGCTTCGAGGTCGTCGAGCAGGTCGAGCTCCTCGCGGTCGGTCGCCGACGCCGCGACCTGGAGCTCGAACTCGAGGCCGAGCACGGAGACCAGCCGCAGCGTGTCCTGGACCCGTTCGTCGAGGGTCAGCAGCCGGCGCCGAACGGCACTCTCGATGTCGACCGTGCCGTCGAGCGGGTTGACCGCCTGCAGGAACAGCGGGTTGCCGGCCGTCTGCCGCATGACCGACGTCATGTCGACCTCGGGCGCCGACCCGACGAGCCTGGCCGCCTCGTGGTCGGAGAGCCCTTGGAGCCGCACGACGGTCGTGGCGTCGCGGCCCTGCGCCGAGGCGATGAGCGCGGCGACCTTCGGGTGCTCGTCCGGTGCAGTGTCGCGTGCCGTGAGGACGAACGTGACGGCGGCGCCGTCCTGGCGGCGCTGGAGATGGGCGAGCAGCTGCAGCGTCGAGTCGGCCGCCCAGTGGACGTCGTCGACGATCACCGTCAGCGGCCGGTCGGCGGCGGTGTCGGCCAGCCAGTCGGCGACCGCTTCGAACATCGCGTAGCGGAGCGCCTCGTCGTCGCTCGCCGACTCGGGCGCCGGCGCGACACGGGTGCTGTCGGGGACGAGCGGTGCCAGGGCGGGCGGGGTCGCCGATCGATCGGCGAGGCCGGCCGCGTGCGCCTGGCGGATGATCTCGATGATCGGCTGGTAGGGAACCCGCAGATCCTCGCTGTTGCGCCCGAACAGCACCTTGTGTCCGCGGTCGTGCGCGCCGCGAGCCACCTCGGCGGCGAGTCGTGTCTTCCCGATGCCGGGCTCGCCCAGGATCCAGGCCCAGCCGAACACCGAGCCGGCGGTCGCCATCACGTCGAGGCACTGGGCGAGCTCGCGCTCGCGACCGCAGAACAGGCGCCGCGCCTCGGTCCCGAGCTCGTCGGGCAGGTCGAGGGGGACCGTCGACGTCCGGTGAGCCGAGCCGGGTGTCGCGCTGGTCGACACCGCCGGCACGAAGCGGTATCCACGGCCGTGGACGGTCTTGATCGCCCACTGGGTGGTGCCGTCGTCGTCGACGGCCCGGCGCGCCTGCTTGATACGGGTCGTCAGCGCGGATTCGGAGACGAATCGATCTCCCCAGACGTTGTCGAGCAGCTCCTCCTTGGTGACGAGTCGGTGGCCCTGCTCGACGAGGTAGCGCAGGACGTCGAAGACCTGCGGCTCGACCTCACGGACACCGTCGGGCCCCACCACCTCGACGGTGTCGGTGTCGACGACGAAGTCGCCGAACTCGTGGCGCGGCACCTGCTACGAGACGGCGAACTCGTCGACCTGGGTGATCGCGTTGGCGGGGAGGCCCAGATCGGCGGCGTGCTGCCGGAGCACCTCGATGTCGGAGCATTCATAGAGGCAGTAGGTCTTCTTCTTGTCGGCCGACAGGAACGAGGTGAGCCAGTTGATGTCGTGGTCCGCGTGGTACTCCTGGACGAGTCGCACCGTCTCGTCGTCGGGGTCGAAGCTGTGCGCGAACTCGCGCTCCACGATGAACAACGGCATGTGTCCCGCCTCCTCTTCTCCGTCTGCCCGCCGACGTAGGTGGGCGATCACCCAGTTTCGCACAGCAGCCGGAAGGCGTCCATCCTCGTCCATCCGCGTGACGCCGCTCACCTCGGCTTCCGGGCGACGACGAACTGGTGGTTGTTGCGGAAGCGGTAGATGCCGTGCGCATCGCGGAGGCCGTCGAGGGCATCCATCACCAGCGGGCGCAGCACGTCGGGGCCGACGTGCTCGAGGGCGGGAACCGCCGGTCCGACGCTCGCCATCGCCCGCCACGCGGTGTCGTCGTCGGGCCACTCGAGCGTCGAGACGCGGGGATCACGCTCGATCTCCACGAAGCCGGTGCTCTCGAGCATCGCCTCGGCGATGCCGGGCCTGCTGATCCCGTTGGTGCGCTTCATGCCGACCAGGTGGTCGGCCGGTGAGTTCTGCGCGAACGCCCTGAAGCACGGCTTGAGGTCGAGATGTCCCTCACCCCAGAAGCTGATCGCGATCCCTGCCCCGGGACGGAGGACGCGGTGCGCCTCGGCGAGCGCGCCCTCGCAGCCGCCCCAGATGCCGTTGACCGCGGTCACGGCGTCGAACGACTCGGCGGCCCACGGCAGGGCGAACATGTCGCCGACGCGGATGTCGGCGCCGGGCGTGCGCGCCCGTGCGATCTCGATCAGGGGCTCGGCCGCGTCGAGCCCGCTGACGCGAGCGCCGAGCCCGTCGGCCATGCGGATCGCGAGCCCGGAGCCGCAGGCCACGTCGAGCAGCTCGGTGCCGCGACGGACGGGGAGCCGGTCGAACATGGCCAGGATGACGTCGACGGCGTAGTGCTCGAACAGGCACGCCCAGTCGCGCGCCTGGCGGCCCCAGGCGTTGCCGGCGTGCTCCCATCGGTGTCCGTCCGGCGGGGTCGCGGCCGCGTTCTCGCCGGCCGGGGGCGTGTTGGGGGTGAGTTGCGTGTCCATGGCCGCCACCGTGCGCCGATCCGCCGGCT
>CBFCWS010000046.1:0-12914 GCA_965601765.1 uncultured Ilumatobacter sp.
GGGCCGGCGTGCCCGGCAGTTCGAAGGCGATCGTGTCCACCGGGATCGTCGACGTTGTGGTCACCACCGTGGATCCACACCATCACCGGGAGCTTCGCGGCGGGGTCGAGCTGCGGAGAACGCACCGCGAGGTGGAGACAGTCCTCGGCCTGGCCGGGCCGAGGGGCGCGGAGCACGACCTGCCGCATCGCGGCGGCTCGGGCCCGACTCCAGCCCTGTCCGGCGATCAGGGCCGCGATGAAGGTCTCGAAGTCGGATTCGCGCTGGAAGGCCCGCGGGCCGTGCTTGAGCGCCGGGCGTTCGCCCGTCCACGGCTCGACGGGGGCGGGCGGCCGCCAACGCAACGGCCCGGAGGGTGGAGCGGCGTAGGGAACGCCGCGGAACACGGCGATCGTGCCGTTCTTGCTCCACTTGCCCCGCAGCGCGCCCGGGTCCGTCATCACCACGGGATGGGATCGCTTCGACACTGCTCGCTCACCTCGATCGCACCGCACCGGATCGGATCGTCGGGCGGACGAGTGGACCGTAGCAAGCGATCGACGTCGGACCCCGACGCGGTCGGGTGAGCACGCCGTGACGCCACCGGGGTGACGCGCGCGACGTCGAGCCTCGGGCTGCAGGGCGCATCGGGGGACCCGGCACTCGCAGCGGGGCGAGTCATCGCACCGACCCGCTGGACCCGCGAGATCCACGTGGACGACGCGACGTCGAGCGCTTCACCTCCGAGGTCACCGGGACGATCGACGGCAGGCCGGTCGCACCGGGTCGGGTCAGTCGGCGGGCGTGTCCTGGCTGAAGGTGTTGAGCCATCGACCGTCGCGGCGCTCCCAGAGCGACGTGACGTACATCCGCTCCTCCGGGGAGGACTCGGATCGCCGGAAGTTCGCGGCGTAGGTGATGCGCGCGGCGCCGTCGCCCATCTCGACCACCCGGATCGAGTCGATCGCGAAGTCGTGCATGCTCGGGCCGCCGTCGAGCGCGCCGACGTGATCGGCCCGCGTCGCGAACCCGGTCGGGTAGACGCCGAGGAAGTCGTCGGACAGGAGGGCCTCGTCGGCGTCACGGTCGCCCGTCACGAGGGCGTCCCAGACGGCGGTCTCCAGCCGCACGAGCAGATCGACGAGCTCGTCGTTATCCACAGGACGACTGTACCGCCACCTGCCGACCGGAGGGCGCCATGCCGACGGCGCCCTGTCGTGCGATCTTGCCCATACCCTCCCGCCGTGACCAGCTTCCGACACGACGGCGTCCCGTACTTCTCGCAGTGGTCCGATCCCACGTTCGTCAACAGGATCGTCGTGGACGGCGCGGATCCGTGTGAGGACGCGACCTGGACGACCCACGGCTTCCCCGACCAGGCCAGCTACCGGTTCTGGGCACCACGGGTGTGCGGCCTGGCCTGCCTGGAGAGCGCCCTCGCCCATTGGGACGTGGCCGTCCCGACCCGATGGGAGCTCGTCGGAGCGGCACTCGCCCACGGAGCGTACGAGGTGCGCGGCGACGGCTCGGTGCGCGGACTCACCTACGCGCCGTTCCTCCGGTGGACCGAACGCCGCTTCGGGGTGACCGGTCGCGTGCACGTCGACACGACGCTCGACGAGCTCGTCGCTGCCGTCAGCCCCGACCAGTTCGCCGTCGCCTCCGTGAGCCCCGAGATACGCGATCCGGTCGGCAGCCCGCAGCTCATCGGCGGGCACCTGGTGCTCGTCGTCGGCGTCGACGAGCACCAGGTCGAGTTCCACAACCCGTCGGGCGTGCCCCCGTACCAGGCGAACGCCCGCCTGCCACGAGATCGCTTCGAGCGCTACTTCGCCCACCGCGGGTTCACCATGCGACGCCCCCCGGACCACGAATGAGCACAGCCCGTCCGGGCGAGCGGACGACGTCGCCTGCGGCCGACGTTCACCTCCGACCGGAAGCCCCGGGGGCTCGCAGCGGCGACCAGCGGTCGGCGTCGAGCTGCCATTCAGCCTGGTAGCTTCATGGCATGCGAGCTACCATCGATGCCGCCGGTCGGGTGGTGATCCCGAAGGTCCTGCGCGAGGCGATCGGGCTCGGGGACGGCGGCGAGATCGAGATCGAGCTCGTGGACGGTGCGCTCGTCGTCGCTCCGCCGACGATCCGCAAGCGGATCGAGGCGCGTGACGGACGCGCCACGATCGTCCCCGAGCAGGAGCTGCCGCCGCTGCCCGACCAGGTCGTGCGCGACGTGCTGGATGCCGTTCGGCGATGATCGCCGCCGACTCGAGCGTGCTCGTGCCCGCCCTGCTCGCCAGCCACGAGTTCCACGACACCTGCCACGAGTCCGCGGGCCTCGTCGACAGTGCCGTCGGGCACGCCCTCGTCGAGACCTACGCCGTGCTGACCCGGCTTCCGCAGCCCTACACGGTGCCGCCCGTCCAGGCGAGCACCGCGCTGCGCAGCTACAGCACCAACGTGCTCGCGCTCGCCGGCGACGACGTGGCCGACGCCATCGACCGGTTCGTGGTCGCCCGGGTCGGCGGAGGTGCGAGCTACGACGCGCTCATCGCCGTCACCGCCGCACGGCACGCCGCGACGCTGCTCACCCGCGACGAACGGGCCGCCGAGGTCTACGGCCGTCTCGGCGCCGACGTCAGGTGGGTCGCGACCTGAACCCCGAGTCGCGATCAACCAGCTGCCGATCCCGGCGGTCCCGCTCGTGATCCACGTGATCGTCGCGACGATCGTCGGGCTGCTCGCCGCATCGTTCCCGGCGCGTCGGGCCGCCCGGCTCAACGTGCTCGAGGCGATCTCCCACGAGTGATCCTGGCCGGGGCGCCCGATCCGGTCAGTCGACGGAGAAGTCGACCTCGAGGGAGACGAGCTCGTTGCTCTCGTAGTCGTAGCCGGCGAGGCGGACCTCGATGCGGTCGCCGCCCTGATCGGTGATCTCGAGCGTGCCGAACTGGCCGCCGCCGGGGAAGGTGCCGTGGCTGTAGGGACCGCCCTTGATGCTCCCGGGCCTGTCGAGGGCGGCGGCCTGGAGCACCGGGAACCCGCCGTGACCGCCGTATCCGCTGTTGGTGCCGTCGTCGACGGCGACCATATGGGCGTCGCCGGAGAGCATGACGAGGTTGGAGATGTCGTGCTCGGCCAGGAACCGGCCGATCCGTTCACGTTCTGCGGCGAACCCGCCCCAGTGCTCCGAGGTCGGATCCGGAGCGCCGATCCATGGCGTCGGGCTGATCCACACGGTCAGGGCGTGGCTGTCGTGCGCGGCGAGGAGCTCGGCGAGCAGCCACTCGAGCTGGGCATCGCCGAGCATCGTCGCGGCGGCGGGGTCCCGGTTCGATCGCGTGTCGACCATGACGAAGCGGACGCGGCCGATGCTGAACGCCTGGTGGATGGGTCCCTCGTCGCCGGACGGGAGCTCGTAGTGGGGAACGTGCGCTCGGTAGGCCGCCCAGGCCGCCGGGCGGCTCGCCGAGCTCGCATCGGAGTCGTTGGGGCCGTAGTCGTGATCGTCCCAGACGTAGGCGATCGGGAGCGAGCGGTAGAGCGCGGCCTGGGCCGGCGCCGCATGCACCTGTGCGAACGCGCTCCGGAACTGATCGACGTCGTCGTCACCGATGTTGCGGTAGTGGAGGTCGCCGGAGTTGACGTACAGATCGGCGCCGAGCTCACGGATCGTGTCGAACACGACGCCGTTGGAGTTCGTCCCGGCACAGGAGGCGACGGCGACGGTGAACGACGCAGCACCGTCCGGGAAGGTCTGCACCTCCCCGACGTTGACCTCGTCGATCTCGCCGTCGATCTCGACCGCGTAGCCGTAGTCGGTCGCGGGCTCGAGCCCGTCGACCACCAGCGACACCGGCTCGTCGGCGTCGGGGACCGGCGCGTCCGACGAGCGCGCGACCTCCACGCCGTCCGCATCGCGCACGACGAGCTGCGCGGACTCGGCCTCGTCCCGCAGGCGCGTCGTGACGGTGAAGCCGGTCGACTCGACCGCGCCCGACCACAGCCAGCGGACCGGCGAGGACGGGAGCGCCTCGGTGGACGACTGGGGATGCGTCGGGCCGAGGTAGGTGGCGTAGATCCTGTTCGAGCCGATCCAGGAACCGGTCAGGAGCAGCGCCGTGCCGACGGCGAGCGCGACGATCTTGCCGAGGGTCTCACGGTGTTGCCACGCGAGCCACATCAGGACCGCCGGGACGAGGAACGCCACGAGCACGAGCAGACCGAACGGTGGCTCGTACTGGAGCGCGGCCAGGACGCCCAGCCCTCCCCCGGCGAGTGCGACGAGCACCGCCGCCGGAGCGAGCCAGCGGCTGCTGACCACCCATGCGATCGCGGCCAGGATCAGCAACCCGAGCTGGAGCGGCACGAGGACGTCGTCGGTGAACGGCCCGCCCTCGGGATCGCGCGGGATGTTGCCCTGCGCCGCCTCCCAGGTGAAGATCGCGATGACGACGAGGAGCCAGGCGCGGGCGACCAGCCGCAGCGTGACGTCGACGCCGTGCGGGAGCTCGATCATGTCGATCTCGCGATGGCGGCTCCGGCGTCGCACGGGCCGTCCGACGGGAACCGCTGTGAGTCGATCACGTCCCTCACCATCGCCGACCGCCGTCGTCGGGGGAAGGGCTGTTCGGCACACCGGCGTCCGAGCGACCGACCGGTCTCACGACCGCTCACCGGCCGGGCTGGTCAGCTCGTCGAGCACGTCGGCCATCAGGTGGAGCGCCCGACGATGGTCGAGCACGGGTGCTCGGCGATCGCGCACGACGGGTTCGAGCGTCACCGCCGCATCGGCGACGAGTGCGCGCCAGGCGGGGTTGTCGAGCAGTCCGGTCGTCTCGAGGTGGTCGAACACCGCGGCGGCGGCGTCGAGACGTCCTGCGACGATCATCATGTGGACGAACTCGATGCCGACCAGGAGACCGGCCTGCTGGTTCTCGGTGGCGAGGATGTCGTCGATGTCGGCGCGCAGGATGCGGTAGGCCTCGTGCGGTCGGCCACGTCGCACGGCGCGACGGGCCTCGATGGGGCGGTTCGGCGAGTGGGTCCGAGGCGGGACGTCGACATCGACGGCGTCGTTGAAGTGGGCGTCGGCCAGGTCGGGTCGGCCGCGCAGCAGCGCGTTGTAGCCGAGGAGCATCAGCGACCAGTTCAGGTACGTCGGGGGTCCCTGCCGGCGGTATCGGTCGACCAGCTCGCGGGTGAGCGCTTCGTGCTCGTCGTACCGTCCGAGGTTCAGCAGCGCGGCCGAGACGTTGATGTCGGTGCGCTCCGCGAGGTGATGATCGCCCTGACGGCGCAGGATTCGTCCGGCTCGGGGCGACCAGGTCGCCTGGGCGTCGTAGTCGCCCGACGCGAACGCCCGACCGTGGTGGACCAGCGGATGGTCGGGCTCGCCGTGGCGGTCGGCGAGCCGTCGGTAGCCGTCGGGATCCCGGCCGACGCCGTAGCGGTGGGCGGCCCAGCACAGCCCGAACACGATCGTGTCGGGGTCGTCCGGTGGCGTGATGTCGAGGAGGCCCTCGAGCCAGTCGCCGATCTCGTGCCGGCTGCGGAGCACGATCTCGCCGAGGACCGGCCGGACCAGCCGGCGGACGAGGTCGCAGTCGCCGTCGGCGAGGGCGCGGTCGACGGCGACGCGGAGATCGGGCCAGAGCTCGTCCAGCTCGCCGACGGCGCCGAGCTCGTCCCAGCCGGCGAGGCCGGTGCCGATCCGGGCGACCCGGCGCAGGCACCAGCCGGCGTGCCGGTCGGTGACGTCTCGCGTTCGTCCGCTCTCGCCGAGGCGCTGGGCGCCGAACGCGTGGATCGGTTGGAGGAAGCGGAATCTCCGTCCCGACGGCGCGATCTCGACCGACAGCATCGACCGGTCGACGAGGTCGCCGAGCAGTCGATCGACGTCGAGGTCGCCGAGATCGTCCCCGCCGGCCACGGTCTCGGCGGCGGCCAGGTCGAAGGCGGTGGCGAACACGGTCAGCCGCTGGAAGACGACCTGCTCCGACGGGGTCAGCAGGTCGTACGACCAGCGGATGGTCGCGTGCATGGTGTCGTGGCGCTGCCCACGGTTCCTCGGGGCGCCGAGGAGGCCGAGCCCGTCGTGCTGCCCGAGTCGTCGCCGGAGCTCGGCCGCGGTGAGGCTGGTCGTGCGAGCCGCCGCCAGCTCGATGGCGAGCGGTAGACCCCCGAGCCACGCACAGATCGCCTCGACATCGGGGCGACTCGCAACGGGGTCGAACCAGTGCGACAGCGCGGTCGCCCGCTCGTTGAAGAGGTCGACCGCCGATGTCGACGCATCGAGCGGCTGGACCGTCACGACGCGCTCGCCCGACAGCCCGAGCCGTTCCCGCGATGTCGCCAGGATGCGGACATCCGGGCAGTGCCGGACGACGGCGTCGGCCAGGTCGGCGGCTGCGACCGAGACGTGCTCGCAGTTGTCGAGCACGACGAGCGCCGAGCGATCGGCGAGCGCTCGGGCGACGACGGCCGGGTCGAGTCGTCCCTCGCCGTCCGGGATGCCGAGCGTGTCGGCGACGGCCCGTACGACGTGCTCGCCCGATCGAACGGCCGCGAGCTCGACGACCCAGACGTCGCGGGCTGCGTGCGCCTGCGACGCGACGGCCAGTGCGAGGCTGGTCTTGCCGATGCCGCCGGCACCGACCAGGGTGACCACCCGGTACGTGTCGAGGGCACGGCCGATCGCAGCCAGCGTGTCGTCGCGCCCGATGAGGTGAACGAGGTTGCGGGGCGCGTTCCCGGCGCGGTGAGCACCCGTCCGGATCTGGGCGTGCTCGGCGTCGTCGGGTCGGGCCCCACGTGGCTCCGGCAGGTCGTGGGGATCGGTGCCGAGCCGCTCGTCGTGACCGAGGATCATCTGCTCGAGCTCGCGCAGCCGCGGGCCGGGATCGAGCCCGAGTTGCTCGACGAGGTGTGCGTGCGCCGATCGGTACGCGGCGAGGGCGTCGGCCTGCCGGCCCGACCGGTACAGCGCCGTCATGAGCCGGGCCCAGAAGTCCTCGCGGAACGGGTGCCGGGCGGTGAGCTCGGTGAGCCGGCTGATCACGGTCGGGCCCTCGATCTCGACGCGATGGCGGAGATCCGCCACGACGGCGTCGAGCCACCGCTCGTAGAGCGCGGTCACCAGCGGCTCCAGACCGGGCGCGTCCAGCCCGTCGAGCGGGACACCGGTCCATTCGGCCAACGCGTCCGAGGTCCGCCCTGCGTCGAGGTGCCGTTCGAAGCGAGCGACGTCGACCGCGTCGTCCGGGACGGCGAGCCGGTACGAACTGCCCTGTCGGACGATCGCATCGGGACCGAGTGACCTGCGGAGCCGAGCGACGTACGACTGCAGCGTGCGCTCGGCCGTGGCGGGCGGCTCTGCGCCCCACACCAGCTCCACGAGCCGGCCCTGGGACACCGGCGCACCGGCGGCCATCGCGAGCGCGGCCAGCACGGTCCGGCACTTGGCGGGCCCGACGTCGACGGGTTCGCCGTCGATCGCCGCCTCGACCCCGCCGCAGAGCCGGACGGTCAGCGCGGGCTCAGCCGGCACGGAGGCCCGCCCGTCGGGACGCCGCGCGGCGCAGCGACCACCGGAGATCGTCCGCCCCCGGCGGCGGCTCAACACTCCTACCGCGTCGACACAACATCTCCGCTTCACAGTACGCCCGAGCGAACACAGGAGCATGTTGATGAAAGCCGTCTTCCACGACCGATTCGGATCACTCGACGTCCTCGAGATGCGAGACATCGATCCACCGACGCCCGGGCCGGGGGAGGTCCTGGTCCGCGTCCGTGCCGCCGGTGTCAACCCGGGCGACCGGCACGCCGTGCGCGGCGTGCCCTACGCGGCGAGGTTGATGGGCTACGGCCTCACCGCCCCCAGGCACCCCGTCCCCGGCCAGGATCTCGCCGGCCACGTCGAGGCCGTCGGCGCCGGCACCACCCGATTCGCACCCGGCGACGAGGTCTTCGGCTGGTCGCACAGCACGTTCGCCGAGCTCGCCACCGCGCCCGAGCACGCACTGCGACACAAGCCCGGCCACCTGACGTTCGAGCAGGCGGCCGCCGCCCCGACCGCCGCGTTCGCCGCACTCCAGGCGCTGCGCGACGTCGGGCGCCTGCAGCCGGGGAACACGGTGCTGATCGTCGGAGCGTCCGGCGGCGTCGGAACGCTCGCCGTCCAGGTCGCGAAGGTGCTGGGGGCGAGGGTCACCGGGGTGGCCAGCACCCGGAACCTCGAGCTGGTCCGCTCGACGGGCGCCGACCACGTGGTCGACTACACCGTCGACGACCCGGTCGAGCGCGACGATCGCTACGACCTCGTCGTCGACCTCGTCGGGACGGCGCCGCTGCGCCGTGCCGGCCGACTCCTCGCGCCGGGCGGCACCTACGTGGTCGTCGGCAGCCCGAACCCCGACTCGATCACCGGCATGCAGCGCTTCGCCTCGGCCATCGTCGTGTCGCCGCTGGTCCGGCGCCGGTTGCGGCCGCTGTTCTCGAAGCCCGACCCCGGCGACCTCGCCGTCATCGCCGAGCTCCTCGAGGCCGGGAGGATCCTGCCGGTCATCGACGCCACCTACGACCTGCACGGCGCCGCCGACGCACTCCGGTACGTCGAGGCCGGACACAGCCGGGGGAAGGTCGTCATCACGATCTGACGACCGAGCGCCGCATCCCGTCACCACCCACACGTCACCACCCACACGTCACCACCGACAGAGGAGCTCCCATGTCCACCGACACCGTCCACCACCACCGCGGCGACCACCTCGCCACCGACCCGACGCACACGACCGACCTCGACCCGGCCTCGGTGAGGACCACGGCCCGCGTGGCCGGCGTGCTCTACCTCGCCATCTTCGTCATCGCCCCGTTCGCGTTCTTCGTCGTGCCCGACCGCATCGTGGCCGACGGCGACGCGGCCGCCACCGCGGCCAACCTCGCCGAATCGGAGGGCCTGTTCCGAGCCGGCATGGTCGCCGAGACCGTCATCATCGCCATCGAGCTCGTGTTGGCCGGTCTACTGTACGCGCTCCTCCGGCCGGTGAGCCGGCCCCTGTCGCTCGCAGCGGCGTTCGCCCGCGTCGGGGAGGCGATCGTGCAGGCCGTCAACCTCTTCACCGGTGCGATCGTGCTGCTGATCGCCACGGGTTCCGGCTACATGGCGGTGTTCGAACCCGACCAGCTCGACGCCCTCACCAGCCTCTTCATCGACGTCAACCAGTTCGGCGTCATGGTGTGGGGGCTGCTGTTCGGCGTCCACCTCGCACTGCTCGGGTTCCTGGTCTACCGGTCCGGCTTCTGGCCGCGGGCGATCGGCGCACTCCTCGTGGTGGCGTCGGTCGGCTACCTCGCGCAGAGCTACGCCCACGTCGTCGTCCCCGAACACGACGACTTCTTCGAGGTGTTCGTCGTCGCCCTCGCCGCACCGGGCGAGCTGGCGTTCACGATCTGGCTGCTGTGGAAGGGCATCGACGCCCCCGCCTGGTACCGGCGCAACCGCCGAGACCACGCCGTCGACCATCATGTCGTCGGATGAGCGATCCTCGGGTGCCGGCGAGCGGCACCGCGGCACACCTCAGCGGAGGGTGCGCTGGGTCTCCTTGCGGATCTCGTCCTCCGAGATGGGCCGCTCCGCATAGGTCGTCCAGCCGTGGAGCACCAGTCCGATCCCCCAGCCCCCGATCACCCAGATCGGCCAGAAGTACCCGGCTCCGGACACCGCCCAGACGACGATCAGCACCACGTTGACCAGGCAGTACACGAGCAGGTGCCTCCGGAACTCGCGCTTGGCGCCGATCCGCTCGATCGCGGCAGCTCTGCGTTCGTCATGGGCATCCATCGTCCGTCCTCCTCACGGTGTCGCCACGGGGACCATCCTCCCGCCCGGACCCCCCACCGACAAGAGCCGATCGGCACGCCCCGTCGCCCACCCGTGACCCGGCGCCGGTCGACCACGAGGCGGTTCGCGGGGTGTCTACCGGTCGGGGCGCCAGTCGGGGTCGCGGCCGATGAAGCCGATCAGACGGGCCTGGGCATCGGCGTCGCCGGCCACGGCGACGCGCGGGCCGTAGTGTCCCGATGCGCGCAGCATCTCGTCCATGGGCGCCATGCCCGCGAGGATCTCGTCGCACCACGCGGGATCGAGGGCCGGATCGCGATCGACCGCCCGGGCCAGGTCCCAGGTGTGCATGAACACGTCTGCGGTGTAGAAGCGGTCGACCGCGTCCGCGAGCCGATGGGTGCCCGCCTGCGGATGGCTGAACCCGCCGGACGCGACCGCGGGGTCGTCGAGGAGCCCCTGTACGGCGCGGCGACGGGCGTCCCAGGCCGCGACCGGATCGTCCTCCACCGACGGGCCGGTCGGCAGGTCGATCCCACCGGACGCCAGGAACGTGGGGAACCACTCGACCAGGTGGCGGACGACATCGAGCGCCGCCCATCCCCCGACCGGCGTCGGCGCGTCCCAGTCGTCGACCGCCCGGACGACGTCGGCGAATCGCCCGGCGACGGTCCGGTGCCGCTCCACCGGGTCGAGCTCGACGAGTGACGGTTGCTCAGTCATCCGGCCACGCCTCGACGACACCACCCCGGAGCAGACCGTCGAGCTTGGCGTATCCCTCGTTCACGCCGACCTCCATCCCCGACGCCAGCCAGGCATCGCGACCCTCGAAGCTGTCGACGAGCGACTGCGCGTGCAGCCTGGTCCGGCCCGCGGCCAGCTCCTCGAACCACAGTGTCTCGAGGGCGACGTCGTCCGGCATGCCGAGGTAGGTGAACGTCTGGACGATCCGATGCGGCGCGACCTGGTGGAAGCAGCCCCGGAAGGCGTACTCCTCGCCGTGCAACGTCGACACCCAGTGCCAGGCCCCGCCGTCCCTGGCGTCCCACTCGACGATGCGGACATCGGTCCCGTCGGGCCCGATCCAGCGAGCGAAGACCTCGGGGTCGGTGTGCGCCCGCTGGAGCTGGGCCGGGGTGCCGGCGAAGTCGCGTGTGATCCTGATGATCGGGACCTCGGGGTCGGCTTCGATGCTGGCCTCGCCGCGTTCCGCGTGGCGGTCGGTCATGGTGCTCCTCCCGGTTCGGGGTTCGATGCGATCGTGTCGGGCCCGTCGATCTCGGCGAGCAGCGCGTCGAGTCGCCGGTAGCGCTCCTCGGCACGGCGCCGGTAGCGCTCGATCCAACGGTCCATGAGGTGGAAGACCTCGGCTTCGAGATGGACCGTCCGCCGCTGGGCGTCCGCGGTCTTGGTGACCACCCCGGCGTCCTGGAGCACCTTGACGTGCTTGGAGACGGCCTGCACGCTCATGGGGTACGGCTCGGCGAGCTCGCCCACGGTGGCATCCCCGCCGGCCAGCCGGGCCACGAGGTCCCGTCGTGTCGGGTCGGCCATCGCCGCGAACACCCGAGACAGTGGATCCGCTGCCATCTCCCCTCCTCCGACGCCGGCCCGGGCGTCTTTCTCAACCGCCTGGTTGTAGACAACATACCGCTCGCCCACGGTCCTGTCAACCGATCGGTTGATCAGGCGGGACCGAGCAGGCCGCGCCGGCAGGAGGAGCTTCGACCGAGCCGTCGAGGCCGCTCCGTCAACGGGTGCGGTCGGCCGCCCCGGCGCGCGCCTCGAGGGCGACGTTCATCGCCTCGAACGTTGCAGCCGTGTCGGTGTCGAGCCGCTTCTTCATGAGCGGCACGAGCACACCGGTGAAGTGCTCGGTCTGGATCAGCCGGGTGCCGGCGTCCGTCGGGACCAGCTCGAAGCGGTGACGGCGCCGGGGCCGCGCCACGCCGGACGGTGAGCGCGAGGCTCAGGCCCGCACGGCGATGACGGCCTTGCCGTGCACGTCGCCGGCCTCCATCGCGCGGATCGCGTCGGGGGTCTGTCGGAGGGGGTAGCAGCGGTCGACGGCGGGCACGACCGAGCCGTCGCCGAGGTGCACCGCCAAGGTCTCGATGTCGTCGAGCGACTCGGAGCTCACGAAGAATGCGAGGCGCTGGGCGACGAACGGCGACAGGATCGCGGCGCGGAGCTGGCGCCCGATGCCGCCGGTCAGGCGATCGCCGTCCTCGCCGCCGACGATCACGAGCGTGCCGTCCGACGTGAGCGCCCGACGGAGCCGGCGCAACGGATTGCGACCGCCGATGTCGACGACGAGGTCGTAGCGCCGGCCCGTGTCGTCGACCTCGGTCGTCGTGTAGTCGACGACGTGGTCGGCGCCGAGCGCCCGGACCGAGTCGAGCTTGGCGGTGCTGGCGACACCGGTCACGGTCGCCCCGAGCGCCTTGGCCAGTTGGACCGCGAACGAGCCGACCCCTCCCGATGCGCCGATGACGAGCACGTGCCGGCCCGGTTCGATCCGTCCGACCGTGGTCAGTGCCTGGAGTGCGGTGATCCCGGAGATGGTCGACGCGGCGGCCTGCTCGAACGAGGTGTTGCGGGGCTTGGCGGCGAGCTTCGACTCCTTGGCGACCGCGTACTCGGCGAACGAGCCGGTGGCGATCCCGAAGACCTCGTCGCCGACGGCGAATCGGGTCACCTCGTCGCCGCGTGCGACCACGCGGCCGGCGACATCACCGCCGGGGATCGGCTGCTTCGGCCTGGTCAGCCCGTAGCCCATCAGCCGGATGAGGTACGGCCGGCCGGTCATCAGGTGCCACACGCCCCGGTCGAGGCCGGCGGCCACGACCTCGATCAGCACCTCGTCGTCGGCGATCGTCGGTCGCTCGACGGTCTCGACCGACAGCACGTCGGCCGATCCGTAGGCCCGCTGGGTGACGGCGGTCATCGTCATCCTGGTCGTCGGGTCGGTCGTCGTCGGGTCGGTCGTCGCCTGGTCGGTCATGGTCGTCATCTCGTCCTCCACGAGCTCATCGCTCTGTCGACTTTCGTACTTAGTACTGGTGTCCGACACACCATAGTCGTACAATGTACGATC
>CBFCWS010000047.1:0-12847 GCA_965601765.1 uncultured Ilumatobacter sp.
GGCGGTGAAGTTCATCATGGTGGTCCTGTACTTCATGCACCTCAAGTTCGACAACCGGCTGTTCAGCGTCATGTTCTACATGGGCCTGGTCCTGGCGGTCGGCGTCTACACCGTGACGTTGTTGACGTTCCGGTTCTTCAACCCCTGACCGTTCCCACCCGACCGTTCCCGAAGGAGGGCTCGTGCCCGCCCAACTCGCCGAGGTGAACCCCCTCGCCTTCGCGTGGCACCCCGAGGTGTGGTTGCTCGTGGCGTTCCTCACGGGCGCATACGTCTACATGGTGCGGGTGATCGGGCCGAGCGCTGTCGGTCCCGGCGAGCCCGTGGTCGAACGCCGGCACAAGGTCAGCTTCGCCGCTGCGATGATCATCCTGTGGGTCGCCTCGGACTGGCCGCTCCACGACATCAGCGAGGACTACCTCTACTCGGCGCACATGGTGCAGCACATGATGCTGAGCTACTTCATGCCGCCGCTCGCGCTGATGGCGACGCCCACGTGGCTGGCGCGGGTGCTGCTCGGCGACGGTGGGCTCTACCGGACGGTGAAGTGGTTCACCCACCCCGTCGTCGCCGCCGTGCTGTTCAACGCGATGGTGATGATCATCCACATTCCCGCGCTCGTCAACGCGTCGATCGACAACGGTGCGCTGCACTACTCCCTCCACGTCCTCGTGGTCGTGACGTCGCTCCTGATGTGGATGCCGGTCTGCGGCCCGATCCCGGAGTTCCGCATGGGCCCGGCCGGCACCATGATCTACCTGTTCCTGCAGTCGATCGTGCCGACCGTTCCCGCTGCCTGGCTGACGTTCGCCGAGGGTGCGGTCTACACCGGCTACGACCGGCCGGTGCGGTTGTGGGGGATCAGCCTGATCGACGATCAGCAGCTCGCCGGCGCGGTGATGAAGACCGCCGGCGGCCTGTTCCTGTGGGGCATCGTGATCTACCTGTTCTTCAAGAAGTTCGCGGCCGGGTTCAACGAGGAGTCCCACGACTACCGCCGCGGGGCGCGCATGCCGGAGGCCGAGATCGTCGGCCACGACGACGCGCCGCTCACGACCGAAGACATGGAGCGCGACTTCGCCAAGTCAGCTCCGCCCAAACCCGACTGAGCGTCGGTGTCCCGGTCAGTCGGTGTCCCGGTCAGGCGTCGGGGGCGGTGACCTCGAAGCCCGGGTACTCCTGACCGGTGGTGGGATTGGCGTCGACGAAGCTGACGTTGCGGGCGTAGGCCTCGGCGAGCGTGGGACGCGGGTACAGGTCGGTGACGGCGTCGGTGGCGCCGCTGGAGTCGCCGCCCTCGGCCAACCCGTCGCGGACCTCGAAGTTGGCCCGTGCGACGTCACCGTCCTGGGCGGGCTCGCCGGCCGGCCGCTGGTCGAACGGCGTCACCTCGACCGGCTGCATCATGCCGTTGTCCTCGTGGAGGAGGATGTGGCAGTGGTTGACGTAGGTGCCGACGAAGTCGGGGAACCGTGACCGGAACACGACGCGGCCACGGTGCCGCGGGATCGGCACCACGTCCATCCACCGCGGTTCGGGCAGGATGTTGTGCAGGGTGCCGTCGGCGGCGGGCACGTCGATCCTGATCACCCAGAACGGGTTCTGGTGGATGTGGAACGGGTGGTCGACCGCCCGCCCGACGATCTGGAACCCGGGGTCGTCCCGGAACCGGTCCATCCCCTCGCCGAACGTGAGCGGGACGGCGTCGTAGTGGGTGCCGTACTGCGAGCCGGGGAGAGCCGCTTCGTTGGTGTCGGCCCACAGTGAGTCGGAGGCGTTGTACACCACCCACTCCTCGGCGCTGTCGAGCATCATGCGTGGGCGCCCGGGATCGTTCGGGTCGAACTTGCGTCCGTCGATCGCCATCGTCCGGATGTTCGGTGCGAGCAGCACGTAGTCGTCGTCGCCGGTGTCGAAGCGGCGCACGTACCGCAGCCCTTCCAGGCGTTCCCCGACGGGCTTGTCCAGATCGGCTCGGACGAACTCGGCGAACGCCTGCGCTGTCGGTGTGTCGTTCGAGTCCGGGTCGCCCAGCGAGGCCCGGATCAACGGCATCGCGTTGGCTCCCAACCCCGAGTACGTCACGACCCGCGTCCGGAACCCGTCACCGTCCGGGGCCCGCAGGCCGGGGTCGCCGTCCTCGATCGGCATGAGGTAGTCGGGGACGTCGGGCAGGACGTCGTCGAGCGACTGGATGTCCTTCGCGGGTGTGGCGTCGCCGGTCACGTTGAGCCAGGCCACGACCACGTCGCCGGGTCCCTGCGGCGGGTTGACGGCGGCGGCCGCCGGCGTGCCGTCGATCGCCCGCTCGAACGGGGCTTGGACGTTCTGCTGCATGCCCTGGATCGGCGTGTCGGCGTGCATGATCACGCCGAGCGCGATCACGCTGTACTCGCCGGGTTCGGCCACCGACACGAGCAGATCGGTGCGGTTGGCGGGGCCGAGGTACACCTCGTTCGGCCGGACGTAGCAGTTGCGGAGCGAGTCGCCGTCCGCGTAGCACCGCGCGTAGTCGTCGGCGAGCCGGGCGAACACCGGCGCCGGGTCCTCGCCCGGCTCGAGGCGGGCCGGGAAGTCGGCCAGCGGGAACGGCGCACCCGGGTCGCCCTGCTCCGCCAGGGCCTTGATGAAGTACTCGCCGTCGGTGCCGACCAGGGTGATGCCGTCGAAGGCGAGCTGGTGGATGTCGACCTTGGCGGCCTCGACCTCGGCGCGGGACACCGGCTGGCCGGGGTTGCCGTCGCTGTCGAGGGTCACCAGCCGGCCGCCCGAGGTCCCGTAGCGCCCGCGGAGCAACATGATCCGCCGGAAGCCCTTGCCGTCGACGCTGCCGTTCAACACGCGCCAGCGCTCGATCGCGTTGGGGCGCATGAAGATCGTGGCCGGCGTGGGGGAGCCGTTGACGGCGTCGGCGTTGGTGCGCTGGTTCTTCTGGAGGCTCTGGCTCGGGGCGTCGGGGTCGGTCGGTGTGTTGAACACCCGCTGGATCAGCATGAGCCGCTCGCGGTAGTCGTTGGGTCCGGACTTGAGCGACGGGTCGCCGCTGTCGTCGGCGGGCGGCACCAGCTCGGCCCGGATCGCGTCGTCGACGTCACCCTCGACGATCAGGAAGCCCGCCATCCCGCTCGACACCTGGTCGGCGGTCGCGCCGTGGGCGTGCGGGTGGTACCAGTGCGTGCCCGGTGGGTGCGGCTGGTCGGAGCGCCCCTGCACGTCGCCGAGGCGGAACTCGAAGTGGGCCTGGCCGACCTGGTCGTCGTCGGCCAGGAAGTTGATCTGGTCGCCCTCCCGGAGGAACCGGCACTCGATCTCGCCGCCGACCGGCACCTGCTCCCGGCGGGCGAGGTCTTCCTGGGGGATCAGGCGCAGGATCACGTTGTCGGAGTGCGTGCCGTCGGGGTTGCGTCCCGGACGGACGTGCAAGCCGTGCGTGTGCAGGTTGGTCGCGTGGATCGTGTGCTGACCGTTGGTGTGCTCACCGAGGCAGAAGTCGAGGCGCTCGTTGCCGAGCCCGGCCGACAGCTGCTGCGGGATCGTTCGCTCGCCCGGCGGCGGCGTCGTGTCGAGTGGCGTGCCGTCGTAGTAGCCGGTGAGCTCCCCGGCGTCGGGGAACGGGCCGACGTACGTCGTGCCCAGGTCGGGCCCGAGCAGGTTGCGCAGCGTCACCGACAGGGTCTCGTCGCCGCGGATGCGGATCGTCGGTCCCGGCGTCATCCCGCCGTAGCTGAACAGCACGTTGGAGGGGTTGCCGAACCCGACGACGGCGCCCGGGTTCTGGTTCTCGACGATGTTGAGCGCCAGTGCCTCGCCCGGCCATGCCGCCGGGCGCCAGACCCACGGCTCGTTCCACGACTCGTCGACCGCGCTCAGCCCTTGTTGACCGGTGCCGCCGCCTCCGCCGCCTCCGCCACCGCCCCCGCCGCCGCCCCCGCCGCCGGTGGTCGACGGGGTGGTCGACGGGGGCGAGGTCGGGGCCGCGCTCGCGACCGAGCCGCCGGAACCGTCGCCGGAGCAGGCGGCGAGCGGCGCGATCGCCGCGGTCGCAGCGGCACCGCTCAGCAACGTCCGTCGGCTCAGGACCGATGCGGGCGGCTCGTCCGTCGCGTCGTTCGTCGCCGCACGCTGTTCACCCTGCGTCATGCCCGCCCTCCCCGGATCGTCCACGGCAACCCTTCCACGAACCCGCATCGTGGTCAATTGCGCGCGCACGACATCTGGGGCCTGGCCCCAGATGTCGCGGACACCTGGGGCCAGACCCCAGATGTCGCTCGGAGGTCGGGAACTGCGGGCAGGCGCTCGGCCGATGGGCGGTACGATCGGCCCGTGCTCGACATCCGTTCGATTCGCAGCGATCCCGACGCCGTACGGGCGTCGCTCCGGCGACGACGCGACCCCGTACAGCTCGAGGCGCTCGACCGGGTGCTCGACCTCGACACCCGCCTGCGCGAGCTCATCGCCGAGCGTGACGAGCAGCGCCGGCGCGTGAAGGGCATCTCCCGCGACGTGGGTGCCATGCGGCGCGACGGGCGCGTCGAGGAGGCCGAGGCGCTGCAGGCCGAGAGCCGGGTGATCGGCGAACGCGAGTCCGAGCTGGCGGCCGAGCACGCCGAGATCGAGGGCAGGCTGCGGGCCGAACTGCTCGTCATCCCCAACGTGATCCACCCCGACGTGCCCGAGGGGGCGACCGATGCCGACAACCCGGTCGTCTGCGGTCCGGTCGGGCTCGCCGAGGAGTACCCGGCTCATCGGCGGATCCCGCACTGGGAGACCGCCACCGACCTGGGCATCCTCGACAACGAGCGAGCGGCGAAGGTCGCCGCGTCGATGTTCACGATGCAGCGCGGCGCCGGCGCCACCCTGGCACGTGCCCTCTGCCAGCTGGCGCTCGACCGTAACGCGGACGTCCACGAGGAGATCCGGGCACCGTCGCTCGTCTCGACGGCGACGCTCACCGCGACCGGTCAGCTGCCGAAGTTCGCCGACGACGCGTTCGCGATCGAGCGCGACGACCTGTGGTGCATCCCCACCGCCGAGGTGCCCCTGACCTCGATCTACGCCGATGAGATCGTCCCCGTCGGCGAGCTGCCGCTTCGTTTCATGGCCTACAGCCCGTCCTTCCGGCGTGAGGCCGGTTCGGCCGGCCGCGACACCAGGGGCATGCTCCGCACCCACGAGTTCGACAAGGTCGAGATCCTCGCGCTCGCCACTCCCGAGCAGGCGCCGGGTCTCCTCGACGACATGGTGCAGCGAGCGGTCGGCACGATCGACGTCCTCGGCCTGCCCTACCGCGTCGTCGAGATCTGCGCCGGCGACCTCGGCCAGAGCCACCACCGCTCCTACGACGTCGAGGTGTACGCCCCCGGCGCCGACCGGTGGCTCGAGGTCTCGTCGGTGAGCTGGTTCGGCGACTACCAGGCACGGCGCGCCAACATCCGGTACCGCCCGCTCGGTGACGACGGCCGCGAGCAGAAGGGGACGGCGTTCGTGCACACGCTCAACGGCTCGGCGCTGGCCGTGCCGCGCGTGTGGGCGGCGATCGTCGAGCTCTACCGCGACGAGGACGGCTCGATCGCCGTTCCCGATGCGCTCGCACCGTACATGCGGGGGATCTCGCGGATCGGTCCGTGAGGCTGCCGTGACCGACCACGACCGCGTCCGGCACCGGCGGGTGCAGTACGACAGCGTCGGCATCGAACCGGACGACCTCCATCCCGACCCGGTGGAGCAGTGGCACCGCTGGCACCGGTGGGCCGACACCGTCGGCGCGATCGAACCCAACGCGATGACGCTCGCGACCGTCGATGCGGAGGGCCGACCGGATGCCCGCGTGCTGCTCGTCCGGGGTGTGGACGAGCGCGGTCTGACGTTCTTCTCGAACTACGAGTCGGCCAAGAGCCGGCAGCTCGCCGGGCGACCGGCGGCGGCCGCGACCTTCGCGTGGCTCGATCTCCACCTCCAGGTCCGGGTCCGCGGCCGGGTCGAGCGGATCACCGATGCGGAGAACGACGAGTACTTCGCCTCGCGGCCGCGGGCGAGCCAGATCGGTGCGTGGGCATCGCCTCAGTCCGAGGAGCTGATCGATCGGGCGGAACTGGAGGGGCGCGTCGAGGCCGCCGTCGAGCGGTTCGCATCGCTCCCCACGGTCCCGCGGCCACCCTTCTGGGGAGGTTGGCGCCTGGTGCCGGCGGCGTGGGAGTTCTGGTCGGGGCGGCCGAGTCGGCTCCACGATCGCGTCGCGTACCTGCCGATCGACGGCGGCTGGCGACGCGTCCGCCTCGCCCCGTGACGCCGATCCGGTTCCGGCCGATCGGAACGTTCGCGAAATCGTCGGCCGGGCATGCCCCCGCTCGACGGTTTCGCGGCAACATGGAGCCGTGACCCACCGCCCGGCTCGCCTGCTCGTCGTCGACGACGAACCCACGGTGCGCGAGGTCGTCGTCGGCTACCTGCGCCGTGACGGCCACATCGTGGTCGAGGCGGCCGACGGCGACGCCGCCGTCGCGCTCATCGAGTCGGAGACGTTCGACCTCGTCGTGCTCGACATGATGCTCCCGGGCACCAACGGGTTCGACATCCTGCGCGGGATCCGATCCGTCGGCGACATGCCGGTGATCATGCTCACGGCCCGCGCGGACGAGGCCGACCGCGTGGCGGGGCTCGAGCTGGGCGCCGACGACTACGTCGTCAAGCCGTTCTCGCCGCGCGAGCTCGCGGCGCGGGTCAACGGCGTACTGCGGCGATCGTCGTCGACGCCGGTGCCGACCGAAGCGCGGGCGCTCGAGTTCGACGGGCTGGAGATCGACACGCGCGCCCGCGAGGTGCGCTGTCGTGGTGAGCTCGTCGAGCTCACGCCGAAGGAGTTCGACGTGCTCGCGCATCTCGCGTCGTCGCCGCGCGAGGTGTTCTCGCGCGCCGACCTGCTGCGAGACGTCTGGCAGTCCTCGCCCGACTGGCAGGACCCGGCGACGGTCACCGTCCACGTGCGCCGCATCCGCAACAAGATCGAGGTCGATCCCGAGCGCCCGCGCTGGATCACGACCGTCTGGGGCGTCGGCTACCGCTTCGAGCCATGATGCGTCTCAACCGGCTCGGCCGGCGATTCATGTGGTCGTCGATGGGGGTGCTCGTGGTGGTGGTCGCGATGATCCTCCTCGCGGCACAGCAGATGTTCATCAGCGACCAGGACGTCGGGTTCCTGCTGTGGATCATGATCCCCGCCACGGTGATCGCCGCTGCCGCGGCCTGGTTGCTGTCGGCGCCGATCGCCCGCGATGCCGAACGTCTCACCGACGCGGCGAGCCGGGTCGCGGCCGGCGACCTGTCGGCGCGGACGGGTGTGCACCGCTCCGACGAGCTCGGTGACGCCGCCCGTGCGTTCGACCGGATGGCCGCCCGTCTCGCCGCCGTCGAGGACGAGCGGACGCTGATGCTCTCGTCGATCTCGCACGATCTCCGGACGCCGCTCGCCGCGCTGCGGGCGTCGGTCGAGGCCATCCGCGACGGTGTCGCCGTCGATCCGGACGGCTATCTCCGCGGGATGGAGGGGCACGTGCAGGCCGTCGCCGACCTGGTCGACGATCTCGGCCTGCACACGCGGCTCGCGAGCGGGACCGTCGAGTGGCGACGTGAGCGATTCGACGTCTCGGAGCTCGCCGACGAGATCGTCGAGTCGATGCAGCCGATCGCCGCCGGGTCCGACGTGCGGATCGAGTTCGGCTCGATGGATCGGATCGAGCTGCTCGGAGACCCGTCCCAGCTCGGCCGTCTGTTCCGCAACCTGCTCGACAACGCGATCCGGTACGCCCCGCAGGGGACGGCGATCGTCGTCGACGTCGACGAGGCCGCCGCCGGCGTGGTCGTGACCGTCAGCGATCGTGGCCACGGCTTCCCGCCCGACCTGCGCGAGCGGGCGTTCGAGCCCTTCACGAGGGGCGATCCGGCGCGCGACACTCGCACCGGAACCGCCGGTCTCGGGCTCGCCATCGCACGCGGCATCGTGGAGGCCCACGGCGGCTCGATCGAGCTGGGCGACGGTCCGGGCGGCGTCGTCGTCGTGCAGCTGCCGACCGACTCGGCGCGGCCGACGCTCGTCACGACGCCGTAGGGACCAACGGTCGGCCGGGCGCTCGCGCGTCGCCGGATCGGACCGGGGACGAAAGCGAGCCCGACGGGCGGCCTCTCGATGTGGGTCCCTAGACTGGACGGATCATGACGTTGCTCCAGCCACCGCTCACGCTCCCGCAGGCCAACGAGCCGTGCTGGTGCGGTAGCGGGCGCAAGTACAAGCGATGCCACAAGAGGTCCGAGGGTCGAGTCCTCCCCGGCGACGTCTCGCCGATGCGCACCGTCCCCGATCACATCCCGCGCCCGTCGTGGGCCGACACGGGGGTGCCCGTCAAGTGGGACGAGCCCCGGATCAAGTCCCCCGAGATCATCGAGGCGATGCGCCACGCGGGCAAGGTCGCGGCGGAGATCCTGCGGTTGACGGGTGAGTTCCTGCGGGCCGGGATCACGACCGACGAGGTCGATGCGTACTGTCACGAGCTGTACATCGAGCGCGGCGCCTATCCGAGCACGCTCAACTACCACGGCTACCCGAAGAGCCTCTGCACGTCGGCCAACGAGGTGATCTGCCACGGCATCCCCGACACCCGGGTGATCCAGGACGGCGACATCATGAACCTCGACTGCACCGGCTACGTCGGCGGGGTCCACGGCGACACCAACGCGACGTTCCTCATCGGTGACGTGAGCCCGCAGGCACGCGACCTCGTCCGGATCACCGAGGAGTGCATGTGGAAGGGCATCGAGGCCGTCCGGCCCGGTCGCCCGCTGAGCGACATCGGCCGTGCGATCGAGGATCACGCGAGGGCGCACCGCCTCGGGGTCGTGAAGGCCTTCGTCGGGCACGGGATCGGCGAGCAGTTCCACACCGACGTCCAGGTGCTCCACTACTACGACTCGCGCGACACGACGGTGATGCGCCCGGGGATGACCTTCACGATCGAGCCGATGATCACCCTCGGGTCGTGGCAGCACAAGATGTGGGACGACGACTGGACCGCGGTGACCAACGACGGCAAGTGGACCGCCCAGTTCGAGCACACCTGCCTCGTCACCGACGACGGGGTCGAGGTGCTCACCGGCGGCGACGGCGCGGTGTCGCCCGTCGCTCCCTGGAACCGCTGAACCTCGCCGGGCGACCTCTCCCCGTGATGCGACCGATCGCCGCCATCGTCGCCATGTGCGCGGTCGCGGTGGCGTGCGGCGATTCGACCTCGCCCGGGGAGGAGGGCGGTCCGCTCCCGAGTGTCGACGTGATCCCGTTCTCGGGGGACGGCACGGTGGACCTCGACGAGATCGAGGGCCCCGCGGTCGTCAACCTGTGGGCGACCTGGTGCGCGCCGTGTCGAGCCGAGATCCCCGAATTCGAGGAGGTCCACCGGGAGGTCGGCGACGAGGTCCGATTCGTCGGCGTGAACGTCGGTGAGGACATCCCGCGCGCCGCCGCGTTCATCGACGAGATCGGCGCGACCTACGACCAGTATCTCGACGACGACGGCGACGCCGTGATCGCGCTCGAGACGTCGGCCATGCCCGTCACGTTGATCATCGACCGCGACGAACGCATCACCCTGCGCCACCTCGGCCCGCTCTCCGCCGACGACCTCCGCCGCGCCATCGCCGACCTGTAGCGCGACCATCGCGAGCCCAACGCGTGAGCTCGTTGCGCACATGGGCCGCAACAAGCTCACGCGGTCGGCCCGTCGGTGGACGGCGGTCGCGCGAGCTTCGGCATCAGCTACGACGGCGTCGACTACGCGGCCGGCATCGCGCTGTTCGGCGACGACCCGGCGACACTCGCCGGCAACGTCGAGTACGTCGGCGGCGACGGCTGTGCTGCGATCGCCGCTCCGACGGTCGCCGAGCCGCAGGTCGCCCTCATCGACCGTGGCGCGTGCTTCTTCTCCCAGAAGGGCTTCAACGCCCAGACCGCCGGCTACGAGGGCTACATCATCACCAACAACGGCGGTGACGACCTGCTCAACATGTCGGCCGGCGACCCGCCGCTGCCCACCATCCCGGGTGTCTTCATCGGCCAGTCCGACGGCGACGCGATCAAGGCCAACCAGGGACTGCCGGTGTCGACCAGCTCGATCTTCGACGGATGGGGCTACCTGCACATCATCAACAACGCCGCCGGCAACATCGACTCGCCCGTCGGTCCCGGCTCAGGTGGGGTGACGCAGAGCGTCGCGCCAGGCCACGAACTCGGCTACTACGCGCCGTACCAGACCGTCGAGGAGTTCGACGAGAACGGTGACCCGTTCGGCACCGACTTCGGCGATCTCACGATGCACAACATCGAGGTCGACCCGACGAACCAGGACGTCACACCGTCGTTCTTCGCCGGCCCGCGGATGTTCATCTCCTGGTACTCGCTCGGCATGCGCGCCGTCGAGTACCGGCCCGGCCACTACCACACCAACGCGAACGACGAAGGCAGCTGGAGCCAGAACGTCCACGAGGTCGGCCGGTGGATCGACGACGACGGCTCAAACTTCTGGGGCGTCCACGTCGACAACGCCGTGATCGACGGTGACGAGACCCAGATCGTCATCGCGTCTGACCGCAACCTCGGCCTGTACATCTTCACGTGGGAGTGCGTGGATCCCGACGGCGCAGGGCCGCTCTACTGCGAGGACAACAGCCCGTGACGAACACCGCTCCATGACCACCCGGTCGCGGTGACGATGGGGGGACTCGGCCCGAGGGCCGGGTCCCCCTTCGTTTCCGCGACGTGCGTGGACGGCTTCGACGGTCGCGTCGCCATGCGCTCGGCACGAATCGTGCGCCGTGCCTGATGGTTGCGCCGCTCGATCGTCTCCGGACCATGTCCGGGAACCGGCGGACCATCGCACACCGACCGGGGCACATCGGCAGCCTCCGAGAGCATCGGGCGGGAGCGGGGGCGATCGCACGGACGGCGGGAGTCGCCCATGTCGAGCGCGGCGCACCCCCGCCTCGGTGACGTCGTCGAGCAGTCGCCCTCGGGGGAGACCTGTTCCGATCGCCCGGGGTCTCCTCGCACCGGCTCGTGGACTTCGCTGCAGCCGGTGGGTCAGGCCCCGGCCGCGGCAGGTGTCGCCGGTGAGCGGAAGAGGGGACGGAGGATCATCACCGTGACCGTGACGCCGCCGACGAGGACGCCCGCGGTGACGGCCCGGTCGAACCAGAAGGGCACGTCGGTCGGGAGCACGGCCTTGCTCAGCCCGTCGCGTCGGAGGAACGCCCACAGGGCGAGCTGGACGCCGGCGAACGCCACCAACCCGCGTTCGAGGATCTCCGAGCGCCCGTAGATCGCGATCGTCGCGATCGCGGCGGCGAGCGCGAGCGCCGGCATCAACCACCAGGTGATCAGTGGACCGGTCTCGGCCGAGAGCGAGAGGTACTGTCCGGCGCCGACCACGAGCGCGGCGATGGCGAGCAGCCCCGTCGCGGTCGTCAGCATCGCCCGGCCGAGGATGCCGGCCACGAGTGCGAGCTGGAGGCCGATCAGCAGTCCGAACACCGTGGGCCACCACGCCGGGGACTCCTGGAGGATCGTCGTGACCTCGATCTCGACGGGGGTGTCGTCGACGAGCAGCTCGATCGCCGGCATCGGGAGCGCCTGACCCGGTTCGAGGCCGATCGGCAGCTCCTCCTGCATCCAGTGCGCGCGGTGGTCGTGCCACGACCACGCCGACCCGGTGCCGATCTGCTCCCACTCCGGCGGTGCGTCGGGGTCGACGATGTCGGGCCACTCCGCCGCGCCGTAGCGCTGCTCGTTGTCGTAGGTCGCCGGCGAGCGGACGTTGTGGGCGATGATGCCGTCGGCGAAGCTGAGGTACGGCTCGTCGTTGTAGCCGAGCACCAGCACGTCGGCGTCGTCGGTGACGCGCAGCCGGATGAACGAGTCGCCACCTTCGACGGACACCTCGATCGAGGGTGTGTCCGGGCGGACCTCGACGATCTCGGTGCGGAAGTCGGTCGGGCCGGCCGGATCGGCGAACACCGGCGGCGCCGGTGCGAGCACCGCACCGAGCACGCCGAACGCGACGACGACCCGGGCGAACGGTCTCACGCCTCGACGACGATGCGGAACTCGCCGCTCGGGTGCACGCTGCACTCGCCTTCCAAGGTGCCCTCCGAACGGAACCGCTGCGTGACGGTCTGTCCGGCTCCGACGAAGAACAGCCCGACCAGGTGATCGGTGTCGTCCTCGTTCGCGATGCGGATCGACTCGCCGACGCGGACGACGAGCTCTGCCGGGACGATCTCCAACCGCTCGCCGGCGGCGATGCGATCGGCGGTTCCCGCCGGGATCACGTAGTCGTGCTCGAACTCGCTGACGCCCTGTGCGCTGTCGACGACGAACGGCTCGTCGGAGTCGCCGCGCAGGCCGTTGCCGATCACCCAGACCGAGGCGACGACGGTGACGGCGAGGATCGACAGCGCCAGCCACTGGCGCGCGGTCACCGCCGCGTACCGCACCGGCCCGCCGGCCGCGGCGCGCTCGCCGTCGTGATCGCCCTCGGGGTGGCCGTCACGGTGCGTGTCGGTCATGCCGACCCGGTCCGGTCGAGCAGGGTCTCGATGTCGGCCGCGAGGTCGTCGATCGGGACACCGAAGGGCCAGGTCAGCACCAGCCGGCCCTGATCGTCGACCGCGTACAGCGCCGTCGTGTGGCCGACCTCGGTCTCACCCTCGACGGTGCTGATCTCGTAGGCAGCGCCGAACGGCGCGGCCACCTCGGCGAGGCGGTCGAGGTCGTCGGTGCCGAGCGCGTGGGCGCCCTCGACGAAGC
>CBFCWS010000048.1:0-12826 GCA_965601765.1 uncultured Ilumatobacter sp.
TGTCGAGTGTTGCTGCACAGACGATCCCGGCCACCGTCCAACTCGAATCGGTGGAGGAGCACCTCCGTTTCCTGAAGGACGCATTCGGAGCGCTGCACATGCTCATGAGGAGCATGTCTGCCGAGGAGAAGGCTGACACTTGGGGCGCGGTCGCGGAGGCGCTCGCCGTGTACCAGGGTCCCGACGGGTTCGTCTCGCCGGCCGAGCTGATCGTCTGCACCGGCACCGCCGACTGACACAGCCTGCGATCCAGGTCGCGACCGCGGCCGACACCGATATGGAGCCGATCATCCACCGGGGTCGGTCGCTGCGGTCGACCCACCGAGTCTCCATCCACCGATCGAATGCCGGGGTGGTCCCGTGGATTCAGGCTGAACTGATCGTGCGCGGTCCGACTCGTGGGAGTCGTCCGACTCCACGGTTTTGTTGACGGCGGCCGCGGCAACGAGTAGACATAAGTGGCGTCTGGCTCCCGCAGTGAGCGTGGGGCCGTGGACTATGGGGGGATGCGATGCGCAACCGGACTCGGTTATCGGTGGGACTGGCAGCGGTCGGCGCTGTGACGTTCGGGGTGGTGCCCGTGGCGGGCGCCCAGCCGTACAAGGAGACGATCAGTTTCGAGTTCCAGAATGAGATCGAGGACTTCTGTGGCGAAGAGGGGCTGACCGTTCAGGAGCATGTGGTCTTCGAGAGCCGGTTCATGGCCAACGCTCGCCAGCGTGACCGGTTGGTGTACTTCATGGAGAACCAGCACATCTCTGTTGTCCTCACGTCGGAGAACGGCACGGTGACCTCCGAGGAGAAGGTCCTGATCAAGGATCTCGACGTGACCGACAACGGTGACGGCACGCTCACGATCCTGGTGATGGGCACGGGGAACGCGGTCGCGTTCGATGAGGACGGCAAGGCCATCGCTCGCAACCCCGGGCAGAGCCGGTTCGAGATCCTGATCGACCACGGCGGGACTCCGCAGGATCCGAGCGACGACGAGTTCCTCGCAGACCTCGGCCTGGTCTTCGGCTCCACCGGTCGCAACGACGACTTCTGCGGGGCCGTGGTCCCAGTCCTGTCGGGCTGACCTGCCCGACCGAGGCCGCGCCTTCCTGAACGACGAGGGACGCGCTCGGTCATGGCAGAGAGCCATCGCTTCGACGCGGCTGCGGTGGTTGCGAGGTGAGGGTCCTGCCCCCAGGAGGCCGATCGTGATGTGCGGCTCGAGCCGAGGACATGGCTCGCACGTTCCTCCGGCTCATCGACCCACCGGGCGAATGAGCATGCGTCAGGGTCGACCGTGACGGTGCCCCCGATATCGCCGGGAAGGGGGCGTGCGATAGGTCTGGCCGGCGACAGACGAAGGCGACCGACCCCCGCAGATGCGCGGCGCACGGCCGAAGTGAGTGATGCCGTTCGAGGTCACTCAGCAGTGAGGGTTCGTCGGGTTGAGGACGCAGTTGCGGCCCCACTCCTCGGCCTCAGCGACGACGAACAGCACCGATGGGACGAGGAGCAACGCCACGGTGCCGAGCGCCACTGCGACACTCCCCGCCTCGCGCGCACCACGGCGACGGGACCACGCCCCGACCACGACCGCAACGATCCCGAACGCGAGGCCCGGCACCACGAGCCAATACGCCCACACGGCGGCGGCGACCCCGAGCGCGCCGCTTGCGACCGCCAGGGCGGCTCGCCGATGCCATTGCTGCTCGTGCCGAGCATCGAGCGTTGGTTCGACCGATTCGATCTGCGTCATCGTGTGTCTCCTCGTGATGGGGAACCTCTCGTTCCCTCACTCCGACAGACGAAGATGAACCGGACGAGGGTGACACGGCCCGGTTGTCCGTGACGTATCGCCGGATCGAGGATGCACATTCTCGTGCGGGTCACCGACCGCACCGGTGCCGTACCCGGACCGGCCGTTCGGCCCGGCGGGCGGGAACGACATGAGCGTCGTCCTCGATCCGCTGCGTGCTCAGCTGGTCATCGCAACGGCGTTGGCGGAAGCCTCTGACGGTGTCATCCAGTTGAGGGTTGGTCGAGGGCGGGTGTAGAGCGAGCGGGCGATCGTGTCGAACTCACGCTGGGAGGTCGGGGCACGCCGGCTGGAGGTGACGCATGGTAGAACCACAGGCGATGAGCGATCCGGCCATCGAACGACTGGCCGAGGAGTACGCGACCGCTGCTGCGTCGAGCGGCTACCAGCGAAGTAGCCGGCGAGCGCGCAAGGCCGTGGCAGGCTTCGTGACGCATCACATGATCACGACCGACGAGCACATCCTGGGTGTTGTCAAGCTGGGCAGATCGAGATGGGTGCTCACGACGGAATCGTTGTTCGATGAGCGCGAGGGGAAGCACGGCCTCGCGTTCGACTTGTATGACTGCACCATTGCGCTCGGCGGGGACGTCGTCTCGGTGGTCGATGGTCCGGATCGTCGGGAACTGACGTTCGCGGACGGTCCCGAGCGTCTGGCCCTGCCGGGAACGAGCCAGCCGGCCAGCGAACGAGCCCGGCGCTTCTTCGACCTGGCCACACGGGCACAGGCCGACTTCCGGCGGGCCGAGGGCTTCGCGGACGACGGGCAGTTGGACGAATCTGCCGCCGACTACGACCTCGCCGCGACCGCGAGCCCGGATGCGGCGCCGGAGGTGGGACATGTGCGCGAGAAGGCTTGGATCGCCGATCCAGAACCCGACGATCACGCCGAGTTGGCGCCTGGGGAGACACCGCTGCTCGCGCGGCAGCTCGTCGACGTGGACGGTTACACGTATGGGGGCATTCGCGCCGATGAGCTCGCCGACAACCTGGAGCTCATCGAGGACTACGAGGAGCACGCCGGTGTCGACCTCGTCGTTGGGGCGTCGTGGCATCCAGTCGTGGCGAATGACCATTCTCGGAACAAGTCGAGCGCGGCCGAGGTGGGCTTCCTCTGCGTGCTGCAACGCAACGAGTCGACCGATGGCGGTGAGCTGCTCGAGCACCTGAGGGCGTTCTGGATCGAGGGCGAGCCGGTCGAGGACCTGGAGATCGCCGGTTCACAGGTCATGGTGTTCGACAACCCCGCCAGGCCCGACAGCCGCTACACCTACACCTGGATCTCCGGCGACGTCACCGGGGTCATCGACGGTGCCGACCGAATCGCCATCGAGGCTTGGTTGACCGCCTATCTCGAACACCTCCCGCATGACTGACGGCGCATCGACGCGAACGCGACCGAACGTAGCCCTCTGGTTGGCGTCCGGGGCCCTCGACTTCGTGATCTCACTCACGAGGAACGCCTCGTGTCCCGATCGCAGCCCGGACGACGGTGATTGCGGTGCGACCTGCACGAGGCTTCACGGTGCGCACGCCCACCCGATCATTTCGACCGGTCCACCTGCGGCCCGCGTGTTGCGTTGATCCCTCGAGACCGCTGCCCGCTTGCCACGGGCACCCCACTACGGGTCGGCTCCCGACTGGTGCGCGCTCGGATCGACCGGCGTCGGCGCCGGATCAGTTCCGGCGGTGTCGACCGGCGCCCGTAGTGTGACGGCGTGGCAGCCGGCAAGGGCAGAGGTGGCGACGGCAAGGCCGGGATCATCCCGAGCACGGTCGCGGCGCTGGCGCTGGTCAAGGCGTCACGCGAGATCTCCACGGACCGGACGGCCTCGGCGCCGGACGACGCCGATCGTGCGCCCCGTTTCGAACCCGTCCCCGAACCGGAGGGAGGCGTCAAGAAGCTGGTGTGGCGGTTCGATCGATTCCAGCGCGAGCACGTCGTGCTCGCCTTCCCGATCGCCGTGTTCAAGAAGTTCGGGCAGGACAAGGGCGCCTTCCTCGCGGCCCTGGTCGCCTACTTCGGCTTCTTCTCGGTCTTCCCGCTGATGATGGCGTTCACGTCGGTGGTCGGCTTCGTCGTCGATGATCCGGACGACCAGCAACGTCTCGCGGACGAAGCGGCCAACCAGATCCCCGTGGTCGGCTCGGTGATCCAGGACAACGCCGGGACACTCGAGGGATCGGTGTGGGTCGTCGTCATCGGGCTCGCGGTCGCGCTCTGGTCGGGCCTGCGCATCGTCGACGCGATGCAGAACTCGATGAACACCGTGTGGGACATGCCCCCGTACGCGCGGCCCAATACCGCGGAGCGACGGCTGCGGAGCTTTGCGATGCTCTTCCTGCTCGGCGGGGGCATCATCAGCTCGATCATCGTGTCGAGCCTGGCGACCTACGTCGACGTCATCCCCGGGGCCGGCAAGGCGGCGATCTGGGCGGGGAGCGCCGCGGTGTCGATCATCGTCTTCTGGCTGGCGTACCAGCTCCTCACCGACATGGAGATCCCCTGGATGCGACTGCTTCCCGGGGCGATCGTGGGCGGCCTGTGCTGGTGGGGGCTGCAGACGTTCGGATCGCCGCTGATCTCGCGCCAACAGCAGGGGGCAGGCGACACCTACGGCCCGTTCGCGGCGATCATCGCCCTGCTGTTCTTCCTGTACCTCGCTGCGCTGCTGTCGATCCTCGCCGCGGAGATCAGCGTCGTCAGCTACCGCAAGCTGTGGCCCCGGAGCCTCGTCAAGGGCGACTTCACCGACGCGGACATCGCCGCGTTCGAGCTCGCCGCCGCCTCGACGCGACAGGACCCGCAATACGAAGTCGTGCTCCGTCCGCCGACCGGAGAGCCCGAGGCACCGCACGAGGTGTGACCACGACGTCTGACCACGAGGTCCGACGCGTCGCTGCGAATGCCGCCGGTGACAGCGCAACGTCGCTGCGTCCCCAATAGGGTACATCCGTCCCCCTTCAGTCCAGGAGACCTGCATGACCAGAAACGCCAGCTTCAGCTTCGACGACGTCGGCATGCTGGCGGTCGCGCACTGCGACGCACCGGAGGTCGTGACGTCCGGCGACGTCGACGGGCGGCTGACGCCGTTCTACGACCGTGCCGGTGGCACGCCCGGCCTGCTCGAGCGACTCGCCGGCATCCGGGAGCGGCGCCAATGGCAGGCGGGAACGTCGTTCGTCGACGCCGCCGCGATGGCGGGCGAGCGTGCGATCGCGGCGGCCGGCATCGATCGTGAGCGGATCGGCATGCTCATCGACACCTCGGTGTGTCGGATGCGGCTCGAACCCTCGAGCGCCGTCAGCGTCCACGATGCCCTCGCCCTACCGGCGAGCTGCACCAACTTCGACATGGTCAACGCCTGCCTCGGATTCGTGAACGCGATGCACGTCGCCGGCACGATGATCGACAGCGGTCAGATCGAGTACGCGCTGATCGTCGACGGCGAGGGGACTCGCGAGATCTACGACAGCACCATCGCCTACCTCAACGAGCACGGCGAGGGCCTCACCGACATCATCGCGAACTTCGCGACGCTCACGCTGGGCTCCGGCTCGGCCGCGATGGTGCTCGGCCGGCACAGCTCGAATCCGGGCAGCCATCAGCTGGTCCGCGGCTTCTTCCGGGCCGCGACCGAGTACCACGAGCTGTGCGTCGGGACGCTCGATCGGATGACCACCGACACCCGGGCGCTGCTCGACGCCGGAACCGAGCTGGCCAAGCTCGCCTGGGAAGATGCCGGCAGCCTCGACGAGTGGGGCGGACGCGACTGGTACATCTTCCATCAGGTCTCCGAAGTGCACACCAACGCCATGCTCGACGTGCTGGGTGTGGATCCGAGCCGTGTGCCGAAGACGTTCCCGACCTACGGCAACATCGGCCCCGCCGCGATCCCGATCACGCTCTCGACCGTCGCCGAGCAGATCGAGGCCGGCGAGCGCGTGCTGTGCATGGGGATCGGCTCCGGCCTCAACGCCGGCGTCATCGAACTCGTGTGGTGACGGCTCGCCTCCCGCCGGACGGTCTCGCGGGCCTCGATCCGAGCTGGTCGCGACTCGTCACCGCCCCCGACCACGGCGGGCGGCCGACCACCTGGCACCTGCTCGACACGCGCCCAGACGGGGCGCCCCTCACGTTGCTGTGCGTGCACGGCAATCCGTCCTGGTCGTACCTGTTCCGGCGCCTCTGCGCGACGTCGTCGGACACGATCCGCGTGCTGGCGGTCGATCAGCTCGACATGGGCTTCTCCGAGCGGACGGGCGTGCGTCGCCGCCTCGCCGACCGCATCGACGACCTGACGTCGCTGACCGACGAGCTCGGCCTGACGGGACCGGTGGTCACGGTCGCACACGACTGGGGTGGCCCGGTGTCGCTCGGCTGGGCGCTGCGCCGCCGCGACCAACTCGCAGGAGTGGTGCTGCTCAACACCGCCGTCCACCAGCCGGAGGACGCGAGGGCGCCGTCGTTGATCCGCCTCGCGCGGTCACGGGCCATGCTCGCGACGGCGACGGTGCGGACCGACGCCTTCGTTCGCGGTGCGCTCGCCCTGTCGCGTCGCCGCCCGGACGACGGTGTCGCCGCCGGCTTCCTCGCGCCGTACCGCTCGGCCGATCGTCGACGCGCGATCGCCGACTTCGTGGCCGACATCCCGTTGGAGGACGACCATCCGACCGCACCGACGCTCGATGCGATCGCAGCCGGTCTCGACCAGCTCGCCGACACACCTGCGCTGCTGCTGTGGGGCGCCCGCGACCTGGTCTTCGGCGACGTCTACCTCCACGATCTCGAGCGGCGGCTCCCGCACGCCCAGGTGCACCGCTACGCCCGGGCCGGTCACTTCGTGCCCGAGGACGCAGACGTCGCAGGAGCGACCTGGGACTGGATCGAGGCGTTCCCGCGGCGAGGTCGGCCGCCCACACCCGTGCCGGCAGCGGTCGGCGCGCCCGCGCCCTCGACGATGACGTCACCGCCGCTCGCCCCGGCGGACGGTCGCGACGGCATCGCCGTCGCCGAGGTTCGGCGCGACGGCGTGTCGGGGGTCGCCTACGACGAGCTCCACCGACGAGCCCGGGAGATCGGCGACGAGCTGCGGGCGGGCGGCGTGGCCCCTGGCGACCGGGTGGCGGTGATGGTCCCACCCGGGATCGACCTGTCGGCCTGCGTGCTCGGAGCGTGGCACGCCGGCGCGAGCGTCGTTCTCGTCGACGGCGCCCTGACCCCGATGCAGATGGATGCGGCCATCCGGTCGGCCGCCCCCGATCACCTGGTCGGCATCGATCGCGCCCTGGTGGCCGCCCGCGCCCTGCGGTGGCCGGTCGGCCGGTTCCTGGTCGGTGACGACACGCGACGCGCCCGTCTCGCCGACCCGGCGGCCCGCGTCGGGAAGGTCGGACACCTCGGCCCGGGAGGGCAGCCGGCGCCCGGGACCCATGAGTCCGGGAATGGCAGGCCGACGGTCGACGACGAGGCGGCGGTCGTGTTCACGTCCGGTTCGACCGGTCCGTCGAAAGGCGTCCGCTACGCCCACGGCCCACTCATGGCGCAGCGCGACGCCGTCCGGGCCCGCTACGGCATCGGCCCGGACGACCGCCTCGTCGCCGCGTTCGCACCGTTCGCGCTCTTCGGCCCGGTGCTCGGCATCCCGTCCGCCGTGCCCGACATGGATGTCAGCTCACCGGGCACGCTGACCGCCGCGGCCCTCGCCGACGCCGTGGCGGCGGTCGACGCAACGCTCGTGTTCGGTTCACCCGCCGCGCTCGCCAACGTCGTCGCTACGGCCGGCGCCCTCGACGCACCACAGCGAGCGGCGTTCGAACCCGTCCGCATGGTGCTGTCGGCCGGGGCCCCGGTGCGCGTGCCGTTGCTGGCCGCCGCGGCGGAGCTGCTCGGCGCCGATCAGGCACACACCCCGTACGGGATGACCGAGTGTCTCCCGGTCGCCGACATCGAGCTGGCCGAGATCCGCCGGGCGACGGGCGGCGACGGGGTCTGCGTCGGCCGACCGCTCGCCGGCGTCGAGGTGCTCGTCCGCCCGCTCGGGCCGAGGGGCGAGGTCGTGTCCGACGACACCGATGCCGCCGGCGTCGTCGGCGAGATCGTCGTCAGGGCGCCCCATCTCCGGAGCGGCTACGACCGCCTGTGGCACACCGAGTACCTCGCCTCGCAGCCCCTCGGCTGGCACGCGACCGGCGACGTCGGCGCCTTCGACGATCTCGGTCGGCTGTGGGTCGGTGGCCGGGTGCAGCACCTGATCACGACCGCCGCCGGCCTCGTGCTCCCGGTCGGCGCCGAGCACCGGATCGCCGAGCTCGACGACGTCGAGCTCGCCGCGGTCGTCGGCGTCGGACCGGTCGGGGCGCAGCAACCGGTCGCCGTGTGCGTTCGGCGAGGGGTCGTGCGCGCGCGGATCGCGGCCCCCGACCTCGCCGACGCCGTTCGCGCCGCCGCCGGCGTCGAACTCGCAGCGGTGATCGAGGTGTCGGGCCTGCCGGTCGACCGGCGGCACAACTCCAAGATCGATCGGACGCGAGTCGCAGCGTGGGCGGACGTACAGCTGTCCGGGCGTCGTCCCAGCCCGCTCCGGTGGCGGCGGCCGTGAACCACCCGGTCGTCGCCGGGACGGCGCCGGCATGAGGGTCGTCGTCACCGGCGCGACCAGCATGATCGGTGTGGCGGTCGTCGATCGGCTGCTGCATCGTGGCGACCACGTGTGCCTGTTCCAGCGGCGCGCCTCCGGACGGTCGCCGGCGGACGTCGACGAGGTGCACGGTTCGATCGCCGATCCCGTGGCGTGCGCGCGAGCGTGCAGGGACGCCGACGCCGTCGTCCACCTCGCGGCGCGGGTGGGGGTCGTCGGCACGTACGACGAGTTCCACCAGGTCAACGTCGTCGGTACCGAGACCGTGCTGGCTGCTGCGGCTGCCGCCGGCGTCGAGCGGTTCGTCCACGTGTCGTCGCCATCGGTCGCACACGCCGGCTCGGCACTGGTCGGTCGCGGCGCCGACCCCGCTGACCCGACCTCGACGCGGGGTCCGTACTCGACCACGAAGGCGACGGCCGAGCGGCTCGCACTCGCCGCGACCGACGCGTTCTCGGTGGTCGCGATCCGGCCGCATCTCGTCTGGGGGCCCGGCGACCGTCAGCTGATCGGCCGGGTCGTCGATCGGGCCCGGGCGGGACGGCTGGCGCTCGTCGGGAGTGGGCACGCCCTGATCGACACGACCTACGTCGACAACGCCGCCGACGCCCTCGTCGCGGCGCTCGACCGTGCCGAGTCGGTCAGCGGGCGCGCCTTCGTCGTCTCCAACGGCGAGCCGCGCCCGGTCGTCGAGCTGTTCACACGGATCACCGCAGCGGCGGGGATCGACTGGCGGCCCCGCCGCGTGCCGCGTCCGGTCGCCGTCGCCGGTGGTGCAGCCGCCGAGCTCGTCTGGCGGACGCTGGATCGTCACGACGATCCGCCGATGACCCGCTTCCTCGCCGAGCAGCTGTCGACCGCGCACTGGTTCGAGCAGGAATCGGTGAGAGCCGCGCTCGAATGGCGTCCGGCCGTCTCCCTCGACGACGGCTTTCGTCGGCTCGATCGGTCGCTTTCAGGGTTAGCCTCCGACCGTCGGTAGCTGACCATGCGACGAATCCTCCTCATCCTCCTCGCCGTCGTGCTCAGCCTCGCCGTCCTCGGTCAGCCCGTGGGCGCGCACTCCGGCAAGCAGAGCTATCTCTACCTCTCGCTCTACGACGGCGTCGTCGAGGGTCGCGTCGAGATCCCGGTCGTCGATCTCGGACCCGCGATCGGCGTCGAGATCCCGCAGGGCGGTGCCGCCGGTCCGGTCGTGCAGGAGCATCTGACGGTGATCCAGGACTACCTCGCGCGCAACGTGGCGCTGCGCGACGACTCGGGCGAGTGGCCGCTCGAGTTCGCGGGCTGGTCGCTGCTCGACACCGGTCGTGGCACGTACGCCACCTTTCCCTTCGTCGCCGACGTCTTGTCGAGCGAGGCACCTCGTGACTTCGTCGCGAGCTTCTCGGCGGTGATCGAGAACGACCCGAACAAGGACGCGCTCCTCCTGATCGAGAACGACTTCGGGACGGCCGTGTTCGACAACGAGAGCGAGCACCTGCTCGGGTTCTCGACCGGCAACACGGAGCAGCGGGTCGTGCTCACCGACGGATCGCTCGCCGCGTCGATGGTGGCGGTCGGCGGCATCGGGATCGACGAGGTCCGGGTCGGCATCGACGTGATGCTCGTGGGTGTGGCGACGACGGCGATGCTGATCTGCGGATCGGCGCCGCGCGCGATCCGCGGGCTCGCCGCATTCGCGGCCGGACAGGCCGTCGCGCTGTGGATCGTCGGTCTGCTCGCATCACCGTCGGCACGGTTCACCGACCTGGTCGGTGCCCTGGCCGCGCTCCTGGCCGGTGCCGCGTGCGTCGTGGTGCTCGTCCGGCCGGTGCCGGACCGGGTCGTGGTCGTCGGAGCCGCCCTGATCGGCGTCGTGCAGGGCGCCGTGCTCGGCGGCCGCTTCGCAGGTCGGCGGCTCGACGAGACCGCGCCGATCGCGAGCGCGCTCGGGCACCACGCCGGCGTGTTGATCGCCACGGCGATCGTCGTCGCGCTCACCGCGCTGCCGCTGCTCATCCTGCACTCGACGCGCTGGGCGAGGCCGCTGGCCATCGGGGTCGGCGTCATCGTCGCGCTCTACGGCCTCGCGTGGACCGGGGAGTGGCTCGCCGACGCCGACTGGCCGATCGAGCGGGTGGCCAACCCATGGCGGGTGTGGCCACGCAACTTCCTCCTCGTCGCGGCCGTGGCCGCCGTCGCCGTCGTCCTCAGGCGCAGATCCACGGGATCGGCGGGGCCGGGATCGGCGCGGTCGGGATCGGCGGAGGTGACCTCGTGACCCGCCGCCGGTCGAAGCTCCTCGCGGCGCTCCTGACCGCGATCGCGGCGTTCGCGTTGCTCGGCGGGCAACCCGCCTCGGCGCACGAGTTCGGACCCTTCGCGATCGACCGGTACCTCGGTTTGCGGGTCGCACCCGACGAGCTCGAGTTCGACTACGTCCTCAGTCTGGCCGAGACCCCGACCCAGGCCGACGGCGACGCCATCGAGGCCGACCCGGTGGCCTTCTGCGCCTCGATCGTCGACGAGATGACGATCCAGCTCGACGGTGCCGACCTGACGCCGGGCGACGTCACCGCCGAGGTGGCGCGCGAAGAGGGCGACGCCGGACTGACGACGCTGCGCGTGACCTGCGGCTGGGAGATCGCGATCGGCCCGGCGACGGGGGAGCGGGAGCTGTTCGTCGACGATCCCGCCTACGACGGCCGGGTCGGGTGGCGTGACATCGTCGTCGTCGCCGACCGCGTCGAGCTGAGCGGCGACGGTGCCGACCTCGACGAGTCGGTCACCGAGCGGCTCACCGACTTCCCCGACGCCGACGAGAACCCCGAGGCCCGGACCGTCGAGCTGGCCTTCGCCGCCTCGGACGAGGTCGCGGCGGCCGAGCTCGACCGGACCGAGCCGGGCGACGACGACGGCGACGGCGACCTGTTCGCCGACCTGATCTCCGGGGCCGACGGTGGCCTGGCCCGAGCGGCGGTCGCACTCGGGTTCGCCGCGGTGCTCGGTGCACTGCACTCGCTGGCACCGGGTCACGGCAAGACGGTCATCGGTGCGTACCTCGTCGGGACGCGGGGCACGAAGGTCCAGGCGCTGGTGCTCGCCATCGCCGTGGCGCTGTCCCACACGCTCGGCGTGCTCGTCCTCGGCATCATCACCTACGCCGCCGGCGCCGCGTTCGCCCCCGAGAACGTCTATCCATGGCTGCAGGGCCTGTCGGCGTTGATCATCCTCGGCATCGGGATCTGGCTCGTCGTGATGGCCTATCGGGAGTACAAGGCCCGCACCGCCCCGATCGAACCGGTGCACGCCGGCGCGCACGAGCGCGAGCACGCCGACCGCGGCCACTTCCACGACCACGCGCCGGCGCTGGTGCCCGCCGTCGCGGAGGAGCACCATCACGGCGGCGACCCCTCGCCGGGGGGTCTGACGACGGCCACGAGCCGCGACGGTGGCCACCTCCACGATCACTCGCACGATCACGATCACGATCACTCGCACGATCACGATCACTCGCACGGTGACGGGCATTCGCACGCCGATGGGCACTCGCACGACCACGATCACGGGCACGCCGATGGGCACTCGCACGACCACGATCACGACCACTCACACGACCACGCGCACGACCACGGTCACTCCCACGACCACGATCACGACCATCCGCATGATCACGGTCACTCCCACGACCACGGTGGGGGGTGGCATCGGCACGGGATCTTCCCGCACACCCACAAGTACGACCTCGACGAGCTCGATCTCTCCGGCAAGGTGAGCTGGAAGACCCTCGCGGTCCTGGGTCTCTCCGGCGGGCTGGTGCCGTCGACCTCGGCGATCATCGTGCTGCTCGGCGCGATCCAGCTCAACCGGATCGCCTTCGGCGGCATGCTGATCCTCGCGTTCGGTCTCGGGATGGCGATCGCGCTCGTCAGCGTCGGACTCGGGATGGTCGCCCTGCGCGACAAGATGTTCGGGGCGATGGACGGCAACGACATGATCCGCGCCGCCCGCATCTGGATCGTGCCGATCGCCGCGGTGGCGGTGTTCTGCATCGGCGTGTTCCTGTTCGTGCGCGCCGTGCTCGCGCTGTCCTGACCCGTCCCACCACGACGTCGGGTCAGTCCGCGACGACGTGGCGGTCGAACCGGTCGAGGGCACGATGCCAACCGGCGTGATCCCACGCCGACCCCGGCGGGCCGAGGCACTCGACGGCGTCGAGCGCCATCTGCATCACGTGGTGGACGTTGTCGGCGACGACGAGACCCTGGCGGCCGAGGACGGTGACCCCCGGTGCCGCCTCGCCGCGCCGATCGCGCACGGCCGCGGACTCCTCGGCGGAGTACACCGGGTACACCGACGGGAGTCGCTCGACGTGGACGTCGAACGGTCGGAG
>CBFCWS010000049.1:0-12800 GCA_965601765.1 uncultured Ilumatobacter sp.
CGCCCGAAGCGGGCCGCGAAGCGCCAGACCGGCGAGCGGCCGACGACGATCCTGCTCGTGCGGCACGGCCAGACGCCGACGACCGGCAAGATCCTGCCCGGCCGGGCGAAGGGCCTGCACCTCGTCGACGAGGGCGTTGCCCAGGCGGTCCGGGCGGGGGAGCGGATCGGCGAGCTCGACCGCGTCGACGCCGTCTACTGCTCGCCGCTGGAGCGGGCCAGGGAGACGGCGGCACCGATCGGCAAGGCGGTCGGGCTCCGCCCCAAGGTCGACCGCGGCCTGCTCGAGTGCGACTTCGGCGACTGGACCGGGGCCGAGCTGAAGAAGCTGATGAAGCTGCCCGAGTGGCGCACCGTCCAGAAGGCGCCGTCGACCTTCCGCTTCCCGAACGGCGAGTCGTTCACCGAGATGCAGGTCCGGATGGTGACGGCCCTCGATCGCCTCCGCGCCGCTCACCCGGGCGGCGTGATCGTCTGCGTCAGCCACGCCGACACGATCAAGGCGGCGATGGCGCACGCGCTCGGTACCCACCTCGACCTGTTCCAACGCATCGTGATCTCGACCTGCTCGATCTCTGCCATCGCGTGGACGACCGACGGCCCGATCGCGCTGTGCGTCAACTCGACCGGTGGCTCCCTGAAGGAGCTGACGCCGTCGTGAGCGTGTTCTTCGAGTTCGAGGAGGTCGACGCCTTCACGACCGGCGCCATCGGTCGGCCCGGTGCCCGCACGTTCTACCTGCAGGCGCGTCACGACGGCCGCCACGTCGAGGTGAAGTGCGAGAAGCAGCAGGTGTCCGCGATCGTGCAGTACCTCCAGCAGGTCCTCAGCGATCTCCCCCCGCCCGAGGACAAGCCGCTGCCCGATTCGCTCGAGCTGGCCCCGCCGGTCGATGGTGCCTTCGTGCTCGGCCCGATCGGACTCGGCTACGACCGGTCGAGCGACCGCCTCGTCGTGCAGCTCGAGGAGATGGGCGACGTCGACGACGACGGCGAGATGCAGCCCGCCGAGGGGCACATCCGGCTCTACGTCACCCGTGGCCAGGCGGCGTCGTTCTGCGAGCACGCCGAGCGGGTGGTCGCGGCGGGGCGTCCCGACTGTCGATGGTGCGCGCAGCCGGTCGACCCCGACGGCCACGCATGTCCGCGGATGAACTGAGCGTGCTCGCGACGCCGACGATCCCCGATCCGGTGTCGTTCCTCGACGAGGCCGACGTCGACGTCGAGGGCCGGATGCCCTGGAGCTCGAACGCGACGTTCCTCGTCACGATGCGCGCCGACGGCGCCCAGCAGCGTGCGATCTACAAGCCCGAGCGGGGCGAACGGCCGCTCTGGGACTTCGAGCCGGGCCTCTACAAGCGCGAGCGGGCGGCGTACCTGCTCAGCGAGCTGCTCGGGATCGGTGCCGTGCCGCCGACGGTGGTGCGCGACGGACCGCTCGGGATCGGATCGTTCCAGTGGTTCGTCGACGCCGACCACAGCGAGCACTACTTCACGATCTTCGAGCAGTTCGAGCACCTCCACGACCAGCTCCGTGAGATCGCCGTGCTCGACGTGCTGGCCAACAACACCGACCGCAAGTCCGGGCACTGCCTGCTGGCGCACGATCGGGTGTGGGCCATCGACAACGGCTTGTGCTTCGGCGCCCCGCCGAAGCTGCGGACGGTGATCTGGGAGTTCGCCGGCGACGACATCCCCGAGAGGTTGCTCGACCGCGTCGCGCCGCTCGTCACGAGCGTCCCGCTGCCGATCGCCGCGCTCCTCGGTGACGACGAGGTCGCTGCGATCCGTCGCCGGGCCACCAAGCTCGTCACCGAACGCAGGCTGCCCGTCGACGAGGCCGGCCACAGCTACCCCTGGCCGCTGGTCTGACCGGGTCGCGCCGACTTGAAGTGGCGGACCACATCGACCACGCTCGCACGGTGGACGACGAGGCACTCGACGGGCTGATCGCCGCCGTCGACCTCGACGGGCTGGTCCGGCTGGTCGACGCCCGGTGCGGGCAGCGCGACTGGGCCGGTCTGCTGCGGGTCAGGGACCGGTGCACGGCGGCGGTCAGCGAGACCGGTCGTCAGCTCTGGCCGGCGGCGACGCTGGCCGAGTACCGGCTGGCACTGCTGGCCCCGGCCGAGTGGGCCGCCCTCGTGCTCGACGGCGATGCCGGACGGCTCACGATCGGGCCGCTGTCCGAGGTCGCCGCCGTGCACCACACGTGGGCCGAGCTGGCACCGCACCTCGACCCCGTGCCGGTGGCGCTGTTCGTCGCCCACGAACGTGCGATCCGCGGTGAGCGCATCGACCCGGGCACCGTCGTCCACCTCCCGCCGGTGATCGACATCCCGCTCGAACCGCGCGACTGGGAGCCCGACTACCCGGTGTCGACGTACTCCGACGACGGCGGTGAGCATCCCGAACCGACGTCGGGTTCCGACGGCGCCGCTCGCTCCGCCGCTGTACCGCGCGTCGGGGCGGTGATCGTCGACGACGACGTCACCGAGCTCGCCGTGCGGCAGCTCGTCGAGACTTGGACGGCGTCGTCGACGGGGAGAGCCGAGCTGGTCTGCGTCGAGGGTGACCATCTCGACGCGATCGGTGCGCTCGGCGCGACCTCGGTGCGCATCGCGCCGATCGATACCCACGACGCGATCGCCCGGCTCGCGTGGGCGGGGGCGAGCGGTGGTGCGCACGGTCGCCGACGGGGGATGGCGCTCGGCCGCTTCTCGGCCTGGTGGGTGCTCGCGGCGTTCGGTGATCTCCACGACTCCTGGCCGCCGAGCGACGACGAGGTGCGCGAGCTGCTGGCCGACCTGCGGTGGTTCGCCTGGGATGCCCACGAACCCGAGGGCGGGTGGCGGCTCCAGCTCGCGGTCCACGACACCGCCGACGGGATCGCCTGGGCGATCAACGCCAGCGACGCAGCGTGACTCCGACGGCGGCGACCGCACCTGCCTACGATCACGACATGCGTGGGTTGAACGGGCGTGTGGCCGTCGTCACCGGTGGCGGCGGCGGGATCGGCCGGGCGACCGTGCACCGCCTCGCGGACGAGGGCGCCTCGGTGGCGATTCTCGACCGAGACCTCGACGCTGCCGAGGCCGTCGCCGTCGAGGTCGCAGCCCTCGGCGTGCCGGTGACCGCCGTGCGCTGCGACATCACCGAGCTCGACGCCGTCCAGGCCGCGGTCGAGCACACCGAGGCCGAGATCGGGCCGATCGACGTCCTCGTCAACAACGCCGGTTGGGACATCTTCAAGCCGTTCCTGCAGACCGTTCCCGACGAGTGGCAGCGGCTGATCGACGTCAACCTCGTCGGGGTGCTCAACATGCACTACGCCGTTCTGCCCGGCATGGTCGAGCGCGGTGGGGGACGGGTGGTCAACGTCGCCTCCGACGCGGCCAGGGTCGGGTCGTCGGGCGAGGCGGTGTACGCCGCCTGCAAGGCCGGGATCACCGGGTTGACGAAGACGCTCGCACGCGAGCACGCTCGTGACGGGATCACCCTCAACGTGGTGTGTCCCGGGCCGACCGACACCGCGCTCTTCGCCGGGTTCCTCGAGGGTGCCGGCGACCCCGACAAGCTCCGTCGGGCCTTCGAGCGCTCCGTCCCGCTCGGCCGGATCGGCCGTCCCGACGACCTGCCCGGCGCGATCTGCTTCCTGGCGAGCGACGACGCCGCCTACATCACCGGTCAGACGCTCAGCGTCTCCGGTGGTCTCACGATGTCGGGCTGACCGAGGCACCGGCCGCCGGCTCGCAGAGCCAGACGGCGGCGGTGTGGCCGTCGTGGTCGTAGCCCTCGATCACCGCCTCGGCGAACGCATCCGCGGACGCACGCCGCACGAGTGCGACGGCGCAGCCGGCGAAGCCGCCGCCGGTCATCCGGGCACCGAGGCAACCCGGCGCCGTGACCGCCACCTCGACGATCGCGTCGAGCCCGGGGCCCGACACCTCGTAGTCGTCGCGCAGACTGGCGTGGCTCTCGCTCATCAGCTCGCCGAGCCGTACGGCGTCGCCGTCGCGCATCGCCTCGGCGGCGGCGACGGTGCGGGTGTCCTCCGACACGACGTGCAGGGCGCGGCGCCGGTCGACGGGGTCGACCACCCGGTCGAGATCGTCGAGCCTGGCGTCGCGCAGGGCCGGCACGCCGATGTCGGCGGCGGCGCGCTCGCACGATGCCCGCCGCTCGCCGTACGCGGCCTCGGCCAGCACCCGGCGCGTCTTGGTGTCGAGGATCGCGACGACGACGTCGTCGGGGAAAGGGACGGGTCGGAGGGTGAGCGCCCGGCAGTCCATCAGACTCGCATGACCGGCGATGGCGCCGGCGGAGATGAACTGGTCCATGATCCCGCTCGGCAGGCCGACGACCTCGTTCTCGACGCGCCGGCCGAGCCGGGCGCTCTCGATCGGCGACAGCACGCGGCCGGCGCGGTGGGCGAGCGCCGAGATCGTGGCGATCTCGAGCGCGGCGGACGACGACAGGCTCGCGCCGGTCGGGATGTCGGTGTCGATCGCCGCCCGCCACCCCCCGGTCGGGACGCCGGCGTCGGCCACGACCCGCACGATGCCGGCCAGGTGCAGCGCCCAGGGCGGGACCGCGCCGGGCTCGGCGACGGGGTCGACCGCCGGGTCGATCGTCACCTCCCCGAAGCCCACCGCGTCGATCTCCACGAGGCCGTGCGAGGTGTCGCCGACCGAGCTCATCGCCACGACGGTGTCGAAGGGGAGCGCCATCGGGAGCGTGAAGCCGTCGTTGTAGTCGGTGTGCTCGCCGATCAGGTTGACGCGCCCGGGGGCGCGTGCGACGAGCTCGGGGGCACCCCACCGGGTGCGGTGGCGTTCGACCGCGCGATCGACGGCGGGTGGCACGTGGGGCACGCTACCCCCGGCGGAGGTGCGCTGGCCGTTTGCCACCGGCGACCGGTACGGTCTGCTCGGTGGACGTGCGAATCGGTGTGACCCAGGCCCCCCGCGAGATCTCGATCGAGGTCGAGGACGCCAAGCGCGACGACGTCAAGTCCGCCGTCGAAGCTGCGCTGGCGGGCGCGACCGACGTGCTGTGGATCACCGACAAGCGGGGCCGTGACATCGGCGTCTCGTCGGCGAAGATCGCCTACGTCGAGATCGGCTCGGCCGACGGCGACCGCCGCATCGGCTTCGGCAGCTGATGCCGGCGGGCGGGACGATCCTCGACCGCCGGCTGGTCTTCGTCACCGGCAAGGGCGGCGTCGGCAAGACGTCGGTGGCCGCCGCATTCGCCCAGCTCGCGGCCCGGCAGGGACGGCGCACACTGGTGTGCGAGATGGACGCCAAGGGCTCGCTCGGCGCCGCGTTCGACGCCGGCCCGCTCGACTTCGAGCCGCGCGAGCTCGAGCCGCACCTGTACGCGATGGCGATGAACACCGAGGACGCGCTGCGCGAGTACCTGCGCCTGTTCGTCCGGGTGCCGCTGCTCGCCAAGATCGGACCGCTCGCGCGTACCTTCGACTTCGTCGCCGACGCCGCGCCCGGCGTCAAGGAGATCCTGGCGGTCGGCAAGCTGTGCTGGGAGGTGCGCGAGCGCAACTACGACTTCGTCGTCGTCGACGCCGAGGCGAGCGGCCACATCGTCGCCCAGGTCGGTGCGCCGCAGGTGATCCGCAACCTCGTGCAGGTCGGCCTGGTGCGCGACCAGACCGACTGGATGCTCGATCTGCTGCACGACGAGGAGATCACCGGGTTGGCGATCGTCACGACGCCCGAAGAGATGCCGGTCACCGAGACGCTCGGCCTGGTCGCCCGCCTCGACGACGAGACCGGTGTCTCGCCGTCGCTCATCGTCGCCAACCGCGTGTTGCCGGCGCTGTTCGACCGCCGCCAGACCGAGATCGTCGGCCGGCTCGAGGCTGCCTCGCGCGAGATGGTCGAGGCTGCGGGCCCGGCCGTCGCGACCGTGGTCGAGGCGGCGACCATCACCGAGGCGCGTCGGCGCACCGGCGCGCAGCACCTCGAGCGCCTGCGCAGCGAGATCGACGGGCTGCCGATGGTGATCGTGCCGGAGCTGTTCACGCGGGCCACGGGGCGTCGCGTGGTCTCGCTCGTCGCCGATGCGCTCGCCGAAGAGTTGACGTGAGCGTGGTGCGATCGTGAGCGACCACGTCCCCGCCGACCTGCTCGGGCTCCTCGCGAGCCGCGAGATGGTGCTCGTCTGCGGGTCGGGCGGTGTCGGCAAGACGACGACGGCTGCCGCGATGGCCGCCTCGGCCGCGGCCGAGCTCGGCGGGCGGGTGCTCGTCGTCACCGTCGACCCGGCGCGGCGGCTCGCCGATGCACTCGGGATCACCGACATCGGCAACAGCGCGACCCGGGTCGGCGACGAGGCGTTCGCCGAGGCCGGAGTCGAGCCGCGCGGCGAGCTGTGGGTGCAGATGCTCGACACGAAGGCCGGCTGGGACGAGCTGATCGAGCGGCACGCACCCGACGCCGGCGTGCGCGACGCGGTGCTGTCCAACCCGCTGTACGACAACATCACCCGGCGGTTCGTCCACAGCCACGACTACCTGGCCATGGAGCAGCTCCACGAGCTGCACGCCTCGGGCCAGTGGGATCTCGTGATCGTCGACACGCCGCCCTCGCGCAACGCGCTCGATGTGCTCGACGCCCCCGGCCGCATGAAGGAGTTCTTCGGGTCGCGCCTGTTGCGGTGGCTGACCGTGCCCTACCGGTCGCGGTTGTTCACCGTGGCGTCGCGGCCGTTCTACCAGGTGGCGGATCGCGTGCTCGGCTCGCGCTTCCTCCAGGACATCGCGGAGTTCTTCATCCTGTTCCAGGCGATGGAGGGGCCGTTCGTGAAGCACGCCGCCGAGGTCGAGCAGCTGATCTCCGACCCGCGCACGGCGTTCGTCGTGGTGTCGACGCTCGAGGCGGCCCCGAGCTACGAGGCGGCCTACCTCGCCCGCGCACTGCACGAGCGGTCGTTGCCGCTCGGTGCGATCGTCGCCAACCGCGTGCTCCCCGAGCGGTTCGCCGGCAAGGCCGCGGCCAACAGCGCGGAGCGTCTCGTCGACGCATCCGACGGCGAGCTCGCCGTGGCGGTCGGCGAGGCGGTCGATGCCGAGCCCGACCAGGTCGCGTCGGTGCTGCACGAGATCGGGTCGCGCTTCGCCGACCTGCGGATCGTCGCGACGCGTGAAGCCGAGCGGCGGCGTGAGCTGAGCGCCTTGGCCGACCTGTTCGTCGCGTTGCCGATGCTCGACCGGGACGTCAACGACGTCGCCGACCTGCTCGCGCTCGGCGAAGCGTTCGTCGCGTGAGCGGCGGTCTGCTCGCCGGGTTGCCCGGGCCGGGGGAGCGGCGTCTGGCGGTGTGGGTCACCCCCGACGCACTGCGCCAGATCCGCGGCGGCAGCCCGTGGGTGTACGACGGCTCGATCCGGTCGGTGTCGCACGAGGGTGCGCCCGGCGATCTGGCGGTCGTGTTCGACGATCGGCGCAGGTTCGCCGCGATCGGGCTCTGGGACCCCACGTCGCCGATCCGCCTCAAGGTGTTGCACACCGGATCGCCGCGCACGATCGACGGGACGTTCTGGGCCGAGCGCATCGCCGCGGCGCTCGACCGGCGTGCGGGGCTGGTGGCCGATGACGAGACGACCGCGTACCGGCTCCTCCACGGCGAGAACGACGCCCTCCCGGGGTTCGTCGCCGACCGCTACGACGACACCGCTGTCGTCAAGCTCTACACACCGGCTTGGGTGCCACATCTGCGTGCGGTCGTCGGCGCGCTCGTCGACGCCACCGGCGTGGAGCGGGTCGTGCTGCGCCTCGGCCGGTCGGTCGACGACACCTTCGGGCTCAGCGACGGCACGACGATCGTCGGCGATGCGCCGGGCGGGCCGATCCGGTTCCTGGAGCGCGGGTTGGCGATGGAGGCCGACGTGGTGCGCGGCCAGAAGACGGGCCACTTCCTCGACCAGCGCGACAACCGGGTGCTCGTGCGGGGGATGGCGGCCGGTGCCGACGTGCTCGACGTGTTCGCCGGCACGGGCGGGTTCTCGCTGGCGGCCGCCGCCGGTGGTGCGACGTCGGTGCACCTGATCGACCAGTCGCCGGCTGCCCTCGCGACGGCCGAGCGCAACCTGTCGATGAATCGCCGCCTGGCCGAGGTGCGGGCGTGCCGGGTCCGCACGTCGGTCGGCGACGCGTTCGAGGTCCTCCAGCAACTCGCCGAGCGGGGCGAGCAGCACGACCTCGTGATCGTCGACCCGCCGTCGTTCGCCTCCAACCGCGACGCCGTCGACCGCGCCCTCGCGGCCTACGGGCGCCTGACGCGTCTCGCCCTCGCGGTCACCCGGCGCGGCGGCACGCTGGTCCAGTCGTCGTGCTCGAGCCGGGTGAGCGAGGAGCGGTTCGCCGAGGCGGTCCTCGACGCCGCTGGCGGCGCCCGCGTCGACGTCGAGGAGATCCGCCGCACCGGCCACGCCGTCGACCACCCGATCGGCTTCGAGCACGGCGCCTACCTCAAGGCCCTCTACCTGAAGGTGACGTAGCCGGCATCGTGGCCGGCGCGTTCAAGCTGGGGTTGTCACACCGGCGTCGTCGTCGAGGTCCTGTACCTGCCGGCGTGCCGTCACGCGTGGGCACCGTGGACTCGCTGATCGCCCACGTCGCGGCAGCCACCCGGACGGCCCTCGTGTACGCGAAGCCCCGGCGATCTCGCCGGCTCGGACGGCCTTGTGAACGTCGTCGCCGTGTGACATGGTGACGACTCTGATGAGCGATTCCGTGCCGGCGGGCACGCCCGCCACGTTCCGGACTGCGCGCCTGCAGTCGGTCGATCGTTCCGCAGCGCCATGACGGTCCTCGCCGTGGTCGGCGCAGTCGCGGTCGTCGCGCTCGTGTGGTCCGAGCGAGTGGGCAACGCCGTTCGAGTCGTCGCCAAGCCGTTGGCATCGGTCTGCTTCATCGGTGTCGCGCTCGCCGCCGGCGCAGCCGACACGGCGTACGGCCGATGGGTGCTCGTCGCGCTCGTGCTGTCGGCGATCGGTGACGTCGCACTGCTCGGCCGATCGAGCGCGACGTTCCTCCTCGGACTCACCAGCTTCCTCCTCGGGCATGTCGCATACGGCATCGGGTTCGTCGCACGAGGCGCAGATCTGCTCGCGATCCTGATCTCGGCGTCGGTGATGGCGGTGCCGGGGCTGGTGGTCGTCCGATGGCTGTGGCCGCACGTCCCCGACGAGATGCGGGCACCGGTGGCCGCCTACGCGGTGGTGATCTCCGCGATGGTCGCGTGCGCAGTCGGCACCGTCGTCCGGGAGGGAGACGTCCGGATCCTCGCCGCGGCGGTCGGCTTCTACTGCTCGGACCTCTCCGTCGCCCGTGACCGGTTCGTCGCTCCGGGACCCGGCAACCGCGTCTGGGGACTCCCGCTCTACTACGCCGCGCAGTTCCTCTTCGCGTGGACCGTCGTCGTCTGAAGCGGGCCGCACTACCGTCCCGTCCGATGGAGATGTCCCCGATCGATGCTCAGATCACGTTCGTGTACGTGGCCGACCTCGACCGATCGGCGGCGTTCTACGGCGACGTGTTGGGTCTCGAGCTCGTTCGCGACCAGGGTGCCTGTCTGATCTACCGCGTGACCGGCGACGCCTACCTCGGCGTGTGCGACCACGACTCGCCCGAACCCGGCGGGATGATCCTCACGATCGTCACGGACGACGTGGACCGGTGGGCGCGGCGAGTCGAGGACGCCGGGCATCCCGTGGACGGCCCGCACACCAACTCCCAGTTCGCGCTCTACCACTGCTTCGTGCGCGATCCCGACGGTCACGTCGTCGAGATCCAGCGCTTCGACGAGCCACTCTGACGAACGACACCGCCGACCGGACCACGCACCCGCATCCCGACACCACCCGGATCGACCCACCCGTCCGACCGGTCGCACCCCATCGACTCGTTCCGACCGACGGCCCCCTCAGGTCCGCCGGCCGCGCTCGGGATCGATCGGCTCGGCATCCCGTGCGAACCTGGTACGGGACGGTCGAGCGGACGCCGGCGGCCGGGCTGATCGATCAGACCGACGAGCGGACCGATCCCGAACTCGACGACGAGCGACGTCGCTACTACCGGGTTTCGGGACGCGGGTACCCGATGTCGAAACCGAACGGTTGCAGCGGCTCGTCGCGACCGCTGAGTCGAAGCGGTCCGCCGGAGGCCCACCGAGTGGGCACGGGCCGCCGTCGGACGCCCGGTCCGTCAGGGGCTGAGCAGCGACCGGCGGAGGTCGACGAGCTTGGGGGAGGGCTCGCCGTCGCTCCACGGGTCGCCGACCAGCACGCGCTCGTAGGTCTCCCACTCGGCGCGGACGCCGGCATGGTCTCCGGCGCGGGCGTGGGCCCGCATGCGCAGCCCGACGAGCTCCTCGTGCCCCGGGAGCACCTGGAGCCCGCGAGCCGTGGCGGCGAACACGCCGCCGACGTCGCCGATCGAGAGGCAGTGGGCGGCGAGCTCGGTGGTCGCCGTGGTCGCGAGCAGCACGAGCTGTGAGGTGATGCCCTCCGCGTCGGGCCAGAGGTACGAGGTTCCCGCGAACGGGATGCCGTTGATCAACTCGACGGCCGGTCGCAGCGTCGCGATCGCCTGCGCCGGCGGTTGCACCCGCGCCAACTCGAGCGCGTGCTCGATGACGTCGCCGTCGCTCCAGACCTGCTCGTGGAGCGGGAGCTCGTCGGTCAGGGTGCGGTCGATCCACTCGGCGTCCGGTGGTGGATCGACCAGGCGGGCCATCGACCGCCGAGCCTCCGAGACGACGTTCGCGAACGTTGCGTCGCGGACGTCGATCTCCCAGAGCGCCGCCCGCGCGCTCGAGCGGGTCGACCGTCGACGGTGGGTCACGAGCCACGCGATCAGCTCTCTCGTCTTCGACCGCTCGAACTTCGCGGCCCGGCCGTCCGTATCGACGACCTGCACCGCGCCGAAGCTCGTCACGAGCAGCGTCCACGGCCGGTCGGCCGGCTCGTCGGGTCGGGGCTCTCCGCTGATGTCGCACCCGGCGTGCACGAGGGCGGGTTCGGGGGCGACGGGGAACTCCGGCACGCTCGCCAACTCCGCCAGCGCGGCGACATCGGTCCCGGAGAGACCGATCGGGTTGAATCGGAGCCCCACCGGGGCCAGCTCCCACTCCGTCGAGTCGGATTCACCGACCGGCGACAACCGGCACGACGCGCCCACGATCGGAGCGGCCGACACGATCGCGAGCGCCCGGCGATCGGCGGGAGGGGTGACCGCGGGCAGCCGGGATCCGATCATGACGACGGCGGGTTCCCACGATTCGGCAGACGTCCCGAGCGCTCGCAGCTCGAACGTCGAGCGACGCTGCGTGCGCGTGGAGCCGACCGCCTCGACCGCCACGTCGAACGCGTGCCCGACGTCATGTGCCGCGACATGGTGGCGGTGGTCGAGCAGCGCCTCGTCGGGCACGCCGATCGTCACGAGTGACGTCACCTCCGCGAGGACGGATGCCGCCAGCGTCGTCGCGATCGACGCAACGATCGAATCGGCAGCAGGTGCGGGACCCCCGACCTCGAGTGCCTCGATCGCCTCGAGGTCGACGTAAACCTCGCGGTCGTCGTCCGTGCAGCCGAGTTGGACCAGCGTCGGGCACGGCGCACCGGCGCGCCGTGCATCCGGCGCCAGCAGTTCGAGCGGGGTGATCGCGGGGAGCACCCACCGCGGTCCCGATCCGGTCCACGGGAGCGGGAGCTGGACCGGACCCGACGCCACGAGCGTGACCTCGCCGTCGGCGGCGACCATCGCGGCGAGCACTCGTTCCCCCGCCTCGACGAGCATGACGGCGGCGGCGCGGATCGCGATGTCGACCCGGGCGAACCGCTCGCCGGCATCGACCGCCCGCAGTGCGCGCTCCGTCGCGACCGGACGGGGCGTCCGGTCCGGGACCGATGCGCGTGGTGTGCTGCGCCGCAGGCGGTCGCGGCGTCGCACGCCGAGCAGGGCCAGGATGCCGGCCGACAGCATCGCCGCACGATCGAAGGTCAGCAGCGTCACCGACCCGCCGGATTCGTCCTCGTCCCCCTCGTCCCCCCCGTCGACGTCGTCGGTCCGCTCGTCGTCCCACTCGTCGACGTCGACCGTCTCGACGGGTTCCTCGGCGCTCCCCTCGACGAGGTCGTGCGTCGTGATCCGGGGTTCGGTCGCGGACGCGGTCGTTCCCCACACGTTGACCCGCCCTGGTTCGGGGTCGGCGCCGGGATCTTCGGCTCGGTCCCCGTCGAGTCCGCCGTCGTCGGCGCCGGGTTCACCGTCCGCCAGCTCCGTCCCGTCCGCGTGGTCTGCCCCGTCCGCCTCATCGGGCTCGTCGTCCGGGTCCGCCCGGTCGAGGTGGAGGTCGGCAGGCGGCTCGCCGACGACGGCCGGCTCGTCGGCGTCCGGCTCGACCGCCTCGGAGGGCGGCGCGTCGGACTCGGGTGGCAGATCGATCGTCCAACCCGGATGGATCACGTCGGGATCGTCGAAGATCCTCCCGTCCTCCATGACGTCGTCGCGGTTCGCTCCCCAGAGCTCGGGCCACCGATGGGGATCGTCCAGCTCGCGCTCGGCGATCGCCCAGAGCGAGTCGCCCGGCCGGACCGGAACGCTGCCCGGAACGGTGCCGGGCGTCGACGGGTCGAGCCGGAACACCCAGCCCGGATGGATGGTCTGCTCGGCCGAGTGGTAGACGACGCCCGGCGCCACCTCCTGACCGATCACCATCTCGATCAGCTCGGGATAGCGCGTGCCGTCGCCGAGGAGCGCGGCGGCGACATCCCACAT
>CBFCWS010000050.1:0-12477 GCA_965601765.1 uncultured Ilumatobacter sp.
ATGACCATGACCATGGCCCCGGTCGCGGCCCACGACGTGTGACACGAGGTCGTGCCGGACCGGCGGTCGGGGTCAGCCGTAGTCGACCGGGTCGCGGATCAGCGGGCACGTCATGCAGTGACCGCCGCCGCGGCCGCGGCCGAGCTCGGCTCCGACGATCGTGATCACCTCGACGCCCGCCTTGCGGAGCAGGGCGTTGGTCGTCGTGTTGCGGTCGTAGGTGAACACGACGCCGGGTTGGGCGCACACGATGTTGTTCCCGCTGTCCCACTGCTGGCGCTCGGCGGTGTAGACGTCGCCGCCGGTCTCGATCACGCGCAGCTCGTCGAGCCCGAGCGCACCCGCCACGACGTCGATGAACGGATCCCGTTCGGTGACCACGTCGACCCCTGCCCCGGAATCGGTCGGCCGGATGCTGAAGGTCTCGATCCCCTCGACGATCGGCAGGTACGCGGTGGCGACGTCGCGGTCGGCGAAGGTGAAGACCGTGTCGAGGTGCATGGCCGCCCGCAGCTTCGTCAGGCCGGCGACGATCACGCGGTCGGCCGACTCGCTGTCGAACAGCGCCTTGGCGACCTGCGTGATCGCCTGGCGCGACGTGCGCTCGCTCATCCCGACCAGCACGCAACCGTTGCCGAGCGGCATCACGTCGCCGCCCTCGAACGTGGCGAGACCCCAGTCGACCTCGGGGTCGCCCCACCACACCTTGGCGCCGACGAACTCTGGGTGGAACTCGTACAGGGCCTTCATCAGGAGGGTCTCGCCGAACCGGGCCGGCCAGAACAGCGGGTTCAGCGTGACCCCGCCGAAGATCCAGCACGTCGTGTCGCGGGTGTAGAGCGTGTTCGGCAGCGGGGGCATCAGGTAGTCGCGCACCCCCGAGGTGTCGCGCGCCAGTGCGACGTACGGCGTGCGGAGCTCCTCGGGCAGATCGGTGGTCGCCATCCCGCCGATCAGCAGCTCCGCCAGTTGGCGGCTCGGGAGCCCGTCGAGGTACGACCGGGTCTCGTCGACCAGTCCGATGCCGACCGCGTTCGGGACGATCTTGCGATCGAGCAGCCATGCCTTCGCGTCCGGCATGTCCATCAGCTCGGTGAGCAGGTCGTGGAGCTCGACGACCTCGATCCCGAGCTCGCGCATCTTCGTGACGAAGTCGAGGTGGTCACGGATGGCGTTCTGCACCCACAGGACGTCGTCGAACAGGAGGTCGGCGCGATTGCTGGGGGTCAGCCGCCGGTGCGCCATGCCCGGCGCGCACACCAGCACCTTGTGCAGCATGCCGACCTCGGAGTGGACGCCGTAGTCGGCTGCGGTGGTCATGACGGTTCCTGGTCGGGTCGGGGCGGCACGTGGGATCAGGCGGGGAGCGGGTCGAGTCGGATGGCGGTGGCGAAGCCGGTGCGCAGGATCGGGCCGACGAGGCGCCGACGCTCGCGCGACGTCAACGCGCCGTTCGTGCGCTCGAGCCGAGCGATCCCGCCCAGCCGTTCCCGATCGGTCATCCCGCAATGGTACGTCGGGGCGGGACGCGGCGGGCCGGGCGGCGGCGCGCGGGGCGGTCCTCGATCGGCGCCGGTCGGCGCCGGTTGAGGGTCAGCGTCAGGCGTCGCCCGGGTCGAGCTCGAGGCGTAGGAAGTGGCGCACCCGGAGGAGGCGAAGCGCACCGCGGACGAGCCGGGGGAGTGCGGGCCACGCGACGTCGCGGTCGACCACGGTCGCGGCTGCGATGCGGTGCACGACCGCCCTCCGTTCGACCGTCCCGCCGCCCGCGAGCACGTTGCGACACCAGTCGGCCGAGGGGCCGTACGTGAGCGCGACGACGAGGTCGTTCGGATCGCCGGCCATCTCGAACACGTTGACGGGGGTTCGGTACGCGACCCCGCTGCACCGCCCGGCGTGGTGCACGACGGCGAAGCCGGAGCTCCGCCGTGCGATCGGTTCGATCCAGCGGTTGGTCACACGCCGGTTGAACCGCGCGACGGCGTGGGGAAGCGGCACGGTCGAGAACCTACCTGCGGCGGGGATTCGGTCAGGTCGCTCGTAGGGCCTCGGCTTCCCCGTGTCTCGCACACGCGATCGCGGGCTGCGTTTGGGGCAGGATGTGGCCCATGCCCAGTGAGAAGCTGACCTTGCACGGCGATCTGCTCGACCGTCGCCATCTCGGCGAGGTGCTCGACGAGCTCGACCGTCTCGGCGTCACGACGCAGCTCCGCCAGTTCCGCGTCGGCGAGCGCTCGACCGACCCGTCGCTCGCCGAGCTCACGGTGCGCGCCGACGACCGCGACGTGCTGCTCGCGGCATGCGAGCGGGCGGTCGAGCTGGGTGCCACGTTCGACTCGTCCGAGGCCGAGGTCGCCGCCGCCGATCTCGACGGCGTGCTGCCCGAGGGGTTCCACTCGACCACCAACTTCCCGACGTCGGTGCTCCACCACGGCGACGCCATCCGCGTCGAGGCGATCGAGATGGACTGCGGGATCCGGGTGTGGCAGGACGGCGACCGGTGGCGTGCGGAGGCCTGCCCGATGCACAAGGCGAAGGCGGGCGAACTGTTCGTCGTCGGGAGCACGGGGGTCCGGGTCGAGGTCGACGACGTGGTCGCCGACGACACCGTCGAGTTCAGCTTCATGAGCAACGAGGTGTCGACCGAGCGCCCGAAGCGCCGGATGATCGCCGAGGCCGCGCGCTCGGTCCGCCGGGCGCGCGAGCGGGGACGTGACGTCGTGCTCGTCGGCGGTCCGGCGATCGTGCACTCCGGCAGCGCGCCGCTGCTCGCCCGGCTGATCGAGCACGGTTGGGTGTCGGTGCTCCTGGCGGGCAACGCGCTCGCCGCCCACGACATCGAGGCGAACATGCTGGGCACCTCGCTCGGGGTCGATCTGCACTCCGGCTACTCGGGCCCCCACGGCCACACCCACCACCTGCGCGCCATCAACCGGGTCCGCCGGGAGGGCTCGATCGGCGCCGCGGTCGAGTCGGGCCTGATCACGGGCGGTGTGATGCACGCCTGCGTGACCAACGACGTCCCGTTCGTGCTGTGCGGCTCGATCCGCGACGACGGCCCCCTGCCCGACGTGATCACCAACGTGCTCGACGCGACCGACGCGATGCGGGAGGTCGTGCGCGAGGCCGACGTGTGCCTGATGGTGGCGACGATGCTGCACTCGGTCGCGGTCGGCAACATCCTGTCGGCCTCGGTCGCCACGTACTGCGTCGACAGCGACGCCGACACGGTCATCAAGCTCACCGACCGCGGCACCCACCAGGCCGTCGGCATCGTGACCGACTGCGAGTACTTCCTGGGCGAGCTGTGCCGACAGCTCGTCGACGACGACCCGGTCGACGGCGGCCGGGGCGGCGTGGGGTGACCACGCGATGACCGAGCTGCTGATCGCTGCGCTCGCCGTCTTCGGCTACGGGATGGTGTCGAAGAACGTGCTGCCCGCCGTCATCACGCCGGCGATGGTGTTCACCTCGGTCGGGCTGATCCTCGGCGGCGGTGTCCTCGGCGTCTTCGACCCCGGTCTGACCGTGACGTCGACCGAGGTCATCATCGAAGCCACCCTCGTGCTCGTCCTGTTCAGCGACGCCGTCCGGATCGACCTCCGGGTCCTGCGCACCCACGCCGGCCCACCGCTGCGCCTGCTCGGCGGCGCGCTCCCGCTCACCGTCGTGGCCGGCACCGGCGTCGGGATGTGGCTGCTCGACCTGCCGATCTGGAACGCAATGCTGCTCGCCGCGATCCTCGCGCCGACCGATGCGGCGCTCGGCTCGGCCGTGGTGACCGATCAGCGGCTGCCGGCGACCGTACGCCAGACGGTCAACGTCGAGAGCGGGCTCAACGACGGCATCGTCCTGCCGTTGGTGACCGTGCTCGTGGGGGTCGTGGCCTCGGAGGTCGACGACGAATCGACCAGCGAGGTCGCCCGGTTCGTCGCCGAGCAGATCGGGTTCGGTGTCGCCGCCGGACTGATCGCCGGCGGGCTCGGCGGATTGGTGCTCGCCCGCAGCGTCCGGTCCGATCACGTCAGCGGGGTCTTCCGGCAGCTGTCGACCCTGGCCGTACCGGTCGTCGCGTACGCGACCGCGGTGCTGCTCGGGGGCAACGGCTTCATCGCGGCGTTCGTGGGCGGGATCGCGTTCGGGCGGGCGATCCCCGGTGCGGTCGAACACGTCGTCGACTTCACGGAGGACTATGCCGAGCTCCTCACCGCGGCGACGTTCCTCGTCTTCGCGGCGGGAACCGCGGGCCCGCTGCTCGACGCGCTCGACTGGCGGGTCGCCCTGTACGTCGTCGCCTCGCTGACGGTCGTCCGGATCGTCCCGACGCTGATCGCGCTCGCCGGTTCGGGCCTGCTCCTGGAGACCCGACTCTTCCTCGGTTGGTTCGGCCCGCGCGGACTGGCGTCGATCCTGTTCATGCTCACCGTCGTCGAGGACCTCTCGGCCGCGGCCGCCCAGCCGCTGCTGGTCGCGATCTCGTGGACGGTGCTGGTCAGCGTCTACGCCCACGGGCTGTCGGCCGCGCCATGGGCCGCGCGACTGTCGCGGAAGCTCGCCGAGCACTCGGCCGCCGAGGTCGCCATGGCCGAGTCCACCGACGTACCCGAGCTCCCCACCCGCCGCCGCCCCACCTCCACTGTCGATGCGTGACCTCGGGGGCGGGCGGACTAGTCCTGTGCGGACTAGTGTGGCGGGATGCGAATCGGGCCGGTCGGCGCCGTCGTGCTGCTGGCGGCCGGGTGCGGGGGCGAGAGCGACGAACCACTGCGGGTGTTCGCGGCGGCGTCGCTGACCGACGCGTTCGGCGAGCTGGTCGGGGAGTTCGAGGCGATCGAGCCGTCGGCCGACGTCGAGCTCGTGCTCGCCGGGTCGTCCACGCTCGCGGCGCAGGTGGCCGACGGCGCTCCGGTCGACGTCGTCGCGACCGCCGACGAGGACACCATGGCCAGGGTGATCGACACCGGTCGCACCCGGTCGGTCCCGGAGGTCTTCGCCACCAACCGGCTCGGCCTGGTGGTGCCCGCCGGCAACCCGGCGGGGGCGACCGACCTCGACGACATCGTCGATCGCGACCTCGCCGTGGCCGTGTGCGCGCCGGAGGTGCCGTGCGGCGCCTACGCGAGCGCCGCGATCGCGGACACCGGTCTGGAGCCGGTCACCTTCGAGCGCAGCGTCCGGGGTGTGGTGACCAAGGTCGTGCTCGACGAGGTCGACGCCGGGATCGCGTACGCGTCGGACGTCGCCGCCGAACCGGACCTGGACGAGATCCCGTTCCCGGAGGCCGACGGCGTCGTCGCCCGCTACCCGATCGTCGCGATCGACGACGGCGATCTCGCCCGCGCGTTCGTCGACTTCGTCGGGAGCGCCGCGGGCCGCGCGATCCTCGCCGACGCGGGGTTCGGTCCGCCGTGACCGGCGACCGGCTCCCTCGGCCGGTGCTGGCCCTCGCCTGGCTGGCGGTCGCCTTCTTCGCGCTCCCGCTGATCGGCGTGATCGCGCGGGCGCCCTGGGGCTCGCTCCTCGATCTGCTCCGCGAGGACGACGTGCGCAGCGCGCTGTGGCTCTCGCTCCGGACGTCGTCGATCGCGACCGTCGTCGCGCTCGTGCTCGGCGTCCCCCTGGCGTGGGTGCTGGCCCGCGCGGACTTCCCGGGCCGGTCGGCGGTCCGGGCGCTGTGCACGCTCTCGATGGTCGTGCCGCCGGTGGTGGGCGGGGCCGCCCTGCTCGCCGCCTACGGTCGCTCGGGCTTCGTCGGCCGTTGGCTCGACGAGTTGTTCGGATGGCGCCTGCCGTTCACCACCGCCGGCGTGGTGGTCGCCCAGGTGTTCGTTGCGATGCCGTTCCTCGTGCTCTCGGTCGAGCCGGCGTTCCGGCAGCTCGACCGGGCGGCGATCGAGGCGGCCCGCACCCTGGGCGCCTCCCGGTGGTTCCTCCTCCGCCAGGTCACGCTCCCGATGGCGCGACCGGCGTTGGTCGCCGGTGCGGTGCTGGCCTGGGCGAGGTCGCTCGGCGAGTTCGGCGCCACGATCACCTTCGCCGGCAACGCCCCGGGGACGACCCAGACGATGCCGATCGCGACGTTCCTCGCGCTCGAGACGTCACCCGACGAGGCGTACGCCCTGGCCGTCGTGATGATCGCCGTGAGCTTCGGGGTGCTGATCGGCTGGCGGGAACGGTGGACGTCACCGTGAGCCTGACGATCGCGGCGACCGTGTCGCGCGACGGGTTCGTGCTCGACGTCGACCTCGCGGTCGACGATCGCACCGTCACGGCGGTGCTCGGCCCGAACGGTGCGGGCAAGTCGACCCTGCTGCGGCTCGTCGCCGGGCTCGAGCGCGTCGACGAGGGCACCATCTCGATCGCCGACCGGGTCGTGGACGGGCCCGACGTGTTCGTGCCGCCGGAGGAGCGGCACGTCGGCTACGTCCCGCAGGGCTATGGCCTGTTCGCCCACCGGACGGTGCTCGACAACGTGGCGTTCGGCCAGCGGGCCGCGGGCGTGGACCGGACCGCGGCCCGAGCGGTCGCCCGGCAGTGGCTCGACCGCCTGCAGGTCGGGGAGCTCGCTCGGCGGCGACCGGACCAGCTCTCGGGTGGCCAGGCCCAGCGCGTCGCCCTCGCCCGCGCTCTGGCGGTCGATCCGGCGGTCGTGCTGCTCGACGAGCCGCTCGCCGCGCTCGACGTGGCCACGCGACGTACCACGCGCCGCGACCTGCGCGAGGCCCTCACGTCGTACGCCGGTGCCCGCCTGCTCGTCACCCACGACCCCCTCGACGTGTACGCCCTCGCGGACCGCGTCGTCGTCATCGACGACGGCCGCGTCGTCCAGTCGGGAGCGATCGCCGAGGTCACGGCACGACCGCGCTCCTCCTTCGTCGCCGCGCTGGTCGGCACCAACCTGATCACGGGGCACGTGCACGGGACCGCCGCGGGCAGCGCGCTGACCACCGCCGACGGTGCCGTCGTCGAGGTGGTCACCGAGGTGCGCGGCCGTGCCTCGGCGCTGATCCGGCCCACGTCGGTGGTGCTCGCCAGGCGCCGGCCGCAGTCGAGCGTGAGGAACACCTTCGAAGTCGTCGTCGACGACCTCGTGCAGCTCGACGGGCGCATGCGCGTCGGCCTGGCCGGACCGGTGTCGCTGACTTCCGAGATCACCGTCGCGGCGCGCGACGCCCTCGACCTCCGGCCCGGCGACGTCGTGTTCGCCTCCGTGAAGGCGACCGACATCGACGTGGAGCCGGCATGACCAAGCTCGCCGAGTGGGCGTGCCTCGGCATCCTGGTCGCCGACGGCGAGGCCCACGGCTGGTCGATCGCGCGCCGCCTTCGCCCCGACGCCGACATCGGCAGGGTCTGGCAGGTCTCGCGAGCGGTCACCTACCGATCGCTCGACGCGCTCGCGGCGACGGGGTGGATCGAGGCGATCGGCGACGAGGTGGGCGACGGCCCGCCCCGCACGATCCTCGCCGCGACCGAACCCGGCCGTCGGGCGTTCGATCGATGGTTGGACACGCCGGTCGGCCACCTCCGCGACCTCCGGTCGGCGCTGCTGCTCAAGCTGGTGTTCGCCGGTCGGGTCGACCACCCGACGGGTGACCTGCTGCGTACACAGCTCGCGGTGATCGACGCGGCCGTCGAGGGGCTCGCGGGCGGTGCCGAACCCGACGATCTCGTCGTGCGCTGGCGGATCGAGTCGGCCCACGCCGCCCGGCGGTTCGTGGCCGACCAGCTCCGTGACGCCGTCGACCGTTGACGCTCGACGCGCCGGGTCGTCCCGTCGGCGACGGTCTTCGTACGCTGGCGCGATGCGTGACATCTTCACCGAGGAGCACGAGGCGTTCGGCGAGTCGTTCGCGACGTTCGTCGCCAAGGAGATCACCCCGTTCTACGCCGACTGGGAGGCCGCGGGCATCGCCCCGCGCGAGCTCTACACGTCGGCGGGCGAGTACGGCTACCTCGGGATGTCGATCCCGGAGCGGTACGGCGGGGGCGGGTCGGACGACTTCCGCTTCAACATGGTCCTCAACGAGCGCCTGGCGGCCGCCGGCATCGGCGGCGCCGGTCTCGGGATCACCCTCCACAACGACATCACCACCCCGTACTTCGCCGAGTACTGCACCGACGAGCAGGCCGAGCGATGGTTGCCGGGCATCGCGTCGGGCGAGCTGATCACCGCCATCGCGATGACCGAGCCGGGCACCGGCTCCGACCTCGCCGGCATCGCGTCGACGGCGATCCGCGACGGCGACGAGTACGTGCTGAACGGGTCGAAGACGTTCATCACGAACGGCATCAACTCCGATCTGGTGATCGTCGCGGCGAAGACCGACCCGACGGCGCGCCACCAGGGCCTGTCGCTGCTCGTCGTCGAACGGGGGATGGAGGGGTTCGAACGGGGTCGCAACCTGGAGAAGATCGGCATGCACTCCCAGGACACCGCCGAGCTGTTCTTCAACGACGTCCGCGTCCCGGCCGCGAACCTGATGGGGGAGGAGGGCAACGGCTTCCGGTACCTCACCGCCAACCTCGCGCAGGAGCGGCTGTCCATCGCGATCACCGGGGTCTCCGCGGCGCGCGCCGCCATCGCGTCGACGCTCGACTACGTCAGGGAGCGCACGGCCTTCGGGGCGCCGATCGGATCGTTCCAGAACACCAAGTTCGTCCTGGCCGAGTGCATCACCGAGGTCGACGTGGCCCAGGCCTACGTCGACCAGTGCGTGCTGCGGCTCAACGACGGCACCCTCACGCCCGCCGACGCCGCCAAGGCGAAGTACTGGTGCTCCGACATCCAGCACGACGTCGCCAACAAGTGCCTCCAGCTCTTCGGCGGGTACGGATACATGGCCGAGTACGAGATCGCACGCAACTACGCCGACAGCCGGGTGACGTCGATCTACGGCGGCACCAACGAGGTGATGAAGACCATCATCGCCAAGGACCTCGGTCTGTGACGGAGCCCGACGGCACTCGGAGGTCGCGGGAGGACGACCCGCCCGGCGACGGTGTGCTCAGACGGGCGCCGGGTGGCGGGCGACGACGAACTGCATGACACCGTCGTCGACATCGGCGCGCTCGAGCAGCTTCCGGTCGCGCCAGTAGTCGAGGTGGACGAGCCAGGGGTCGCGGTCGCCCTGCTTGGGGAGGTGGGGCAACATCCGGGTGACGTAGCCGGCCGAGAAGTCGTCGACCCACGGGCGTCGCGGCATGTCGAGCTCGCTCGGACGCCGACGCGGCACGCAGGCGTCGGTGCCCGTCGCCCGCAGGTGGTTCAACAACCGACAGGCATAGGCCGACACCATGTCGGCCCGCAGCGTCCATGACGCGTTCAGGTATCCGAACGTGGTCGTCAGGTTCGGGACACCCTCGTACGCGAGGCCTTTGTAGGTGAACACCTCGGAGAAGTCGATCGTCGCCCCGTCGACCTCGACCTCCATCTCGCCGAGGGTGACGAGCTGCAGGCCGGTCGCCGTCACGATGATGTCGGTGTCGAGATGGCCCCCGGAGGTCAGAGCGATCCCGTCCTCGGTGAACGTGTCGATCGTGTCGGTGACCACCGACGCCGCGCCCGAGTTGATCGACCGGTAGAGATCGCCGTTGGGGATCAGGCAGAGCCGCTGGTCCCAGACGCCGTAGTCGGGGGTGAAGTGCTCGCGAGCGACGTCGTCGCCGAGCGCCCTGCGGTTCCAGCCGGACAGCAGCCGGCGCATCCTGTCCGGCCGGGAGCGGGTGCGGCGGTAGAAGAGCTGGCCGAGCGCGACGTTCTTTCGCCGGGTGATCGCGTACGCCCACCGGTCGGGAAGGACCCGCCGGAGCAGGTTGGCGACGGTGTCGCGGTCGGGCCGGGCGATGACCCACGTCGGTGAGCGCTGCAACATCGTGACATGCGTCGCGTCGCCCGCCATCGCCGGCACGAGCGTCATCGCGGTCGCCCCCGAGCCGATCACGACGACGCGCTTGCCCCGGTGGTCGAGGTCGTCGGGCCATTGCTGGGGGTGGACGACCGGCCCGGTGAACCGGTCGCGGCCGGGGAAGTCCGGGGCGTAGCCGCCCCGGTACGAGTAGTAGCCGGCGCACACCATGACGAACCTGCACGTCAGCTCGACGGGCCGGCCGCGGTGGTCGATCGAGAGCGTCCAGCGGGCCTCGTCGCTCGACCACGACGCCCGGCGCACCCGATGGCCGAACCGGATGTGGTGGCCGATGCCGAGCTCGGCGACCGTCTCGCGCAGGTAGGCCAGGATCGAGGACCCGTCGACGATCGACTCGTCGTGGACCCAGGGCTTGAACGAGAAGCCGAGCGTGTGCATGTCCGAATCCGAGCGGACACCGGGGTAGCGGAACAGATCCCACGTGCCGCCGAGGTCGTCACGCGCCTCCAGGATCGTGAAGCGGCGGTCCGGGCACATCGTCTGCAGGTGGTGGGCGGCGCTGATCCCGGAGATGCCCGCACCGATCACCACCACGTCGACATCGATGTCGACATCGACACCCGCGTCGACGTCGATGCGCTCCCGGTCGGTCATCTGGCCGACCGTAGCGGTGCCCGCGCGTTCGTCCACACTGGGGCGATGCCCAAGCCAGCGACCGAACACACTCGCCGCGTCAACCGGCCCCGCGACCTCGGGATGGACCCTGCCGACTTCGAGCGGGCGGCCCGCGGGCTGGTCGCGCGGCACCCGACCGGCGTGATCCAGGGCGCCTGGGGCCCGGCGTGGGAGGTCTCGAGGTACGACTTCATCGAGGCCGGCTCGACCAATCCCGACTCGGTGCACCCGAGCCTGTGGCGGCAGGCCCAGCTGAACAACCTCCACGGCTTGTTCGAGGTCGCCCCCGGGATCTGGCAGGCGCGCGGCTACGACATCTCGAACATCACGTTCGTCGAGGGGGCGACCGGCTGGATCGTCATCGACCCCCTGACCGTCGAGGGGTGCGCACGTGACTGTCTCGCGCTCGCCAACGCCCACCTCGGCGAGCGGCCGGTCACGGCGGTGATCTACACGCACTCCCACGTGGACCACTTCGGCGGCGTGCTCGGGGTGACGACACCCGAGGCGGTGGCCGGCGGCGACTGCCGCATCATCGCACCCGAGCACTTCCTCGACGAGGCCATCGCCGAGAACGTCGTCGCCGGGTTCGCGATGACCCGGCGCGCGATGTACCAGTTCGGTGTGCTCGTGCCGCCTGGCCCGCACGGGCAGGTCGACTGCGGCCTCGGCAAGTCGATCCCGCTCGCTCCGCCCGGGCTCCTCGCGCCGACCGAGGAGGTCACCGCGACCGGTACCGAGCTCGTCGTCGACGGCGTCCGCATCGTCTTCCAGCTCACACCCGAGACCGAGGCGCCCGCCGAGATGAACTTCTTCTTCCCCGACCGGGCGAGCGGCGGGCGCGGGTGGCTGTGCATGGCCGAGAACTGCACGCACAACATGCACAACCTCGTGCCGATCCGCGGCGCGCAGGTGCGCGACGCCCTGAAGTGGTCGGTCTACATCGACGAGGCACTGGAGCTGTACGGCGCCGACGCAGACCTCGTGTTCGCCTCCCACCACTGGCCGCGCTGGGGCGGCGACGACGTGCGGGGCTTCCTCCGCAAGCAGCGCGACCTCTACCGCTACGTGCACGACCAGACGATGCGCTGGGCCAACCACGGCCACACGCCGCGCGAGATCGCCGAGCTCGTGGTGCTCCCCGAGGAGTTCGCCACCGAGGCGCACACCACGGGCTACTACGGCCACCTCGCCCACAACGTCAAGGCCGTCTACCAGCGCTACCTGAGCTGGTACGACGGCAACCCCGCCAACCTGTGGCAGCTGCCACCCGTGGAGGCGGGCGAGCGCTACGTCGCCCTCGCCGGTGGCGCCGACGCGCTGCTCCGGTCGGCGCGCCGGTCCTTCGACGCCGGCGACTACCGGTGGGTCGCCGAGGTGGTCGGCCACCTCGTCTTCGCCGACCCGGGCAACGCCGCCGCGCGAGAGCTGCAGGCCGATGCGTTCGAGCAGCTCGGCTACCAGTCCGAGTCGGCGACCTTCCGCAACGCCTACCTGACCGGCGCCCAGGAGCTCCGCGACGGCCACCCGCCCCGCAGCGACGCGATGCGGCGCGGATACCTCGACGCGATGACGGTGCAGCAGCTGATGGACGCCAACGCAGTCCGCCTGCGGGCCGAGGACGTCGGCGGGCGACGCCACACCGTCAACCTCGTCGTGACCGACGCCGAGCCGGATCGGTGGCGGGTGATCCTGTCGAACCGTTCGCTCCACGCGCGCCCCGGTGTCGCCGCCGACGCGGACGCGACGGCGCGGCTCGACCGCTCGGTCCTGGTCGACATCGGTGCGGCCGCGGTGACGGTCGACGAGGCGCTCGACGGCGAGCGCATCGAGCTCGACGGCGACCGGGCCGCGATCCAGGCGGTGTTCGGTCACCTCGACGTGTTCGAGTCGATGTTCCCGGTCGTCGAACCGTGACGGGCGCCCGACCGTTC
>CBFCWS010000051.1:0-12407 GCA_965601765.1 uncultured Ilumatobacter sp.
CCGGCGCCGACCACGCCCGACGACACGACCGCGACGACCGAGGCCCCGCCGACGACCGATGCACCTGCCACGACCGCCCCGCCGGCTGATGCCGGCCAGTGGTCGATCACCCCGGCGTCCGAGCTGGGCTACCGGGTCAAGGAGGTCCTCTTCGGCGTCGACACCGAGGCGGTCGGTCGCACCAACCAGGTCGTGGGGGGTCTCACGATCGAGGGCACGCAGGTCACCGCCGCCGACTTCGTCGTCGACGTCGCGACGATCGAGAGCGACGACAGCCGCCGCGACAACCAGTTCCGGGGACGCATCATGTCGACCGACGAGTTCCCGGAGGCGACGTTCGTCCTCACCGAACCGATCGAGCTCGGCACCGAGGCGATCGACGGCGCCGAGGCCGACACGACGGCCACCGGCGAGCTGACGCTGCGCGGATCGACCAACCCGGTCACGTTCGACGTGACCGCCCGGCTCGAGAACGGCCAGATCGGCGTGCTGGGCAGCATCCCCGTGGTCTTCGAGGACTACGGCATCGCGAACCCGTCGTTCGCCGGCGTCACCACCGAGGACGAGGGTCTCGTCGAGTTCGTCCTCGTGTTCGCGCCGAGCTGAGCACCGATCCCGGGGTCAGCCGGCCCGGCGCTCGGTGTCGGCCCGCCATGCCGCGGCCAGGGCGGCGTACGCTCCGCCCTGCTCGGCGAGCCGGGCCGGCGGCCCGAGCTCGACGAGACGGCCACCGTCGATCACCGCGACCCGATCGCATCGCTCGACGGTGCTGATCCGATGGGCGACGACGACGGTCGTCCGGCGGGCCATCAGGGCGTCGAGCGCACCCTCGACGAGCTGCTCGGTGCCGGGGTCGAGGCTCGAGGTCGCCTCGTCGAGCACGAGGACCGACGGGTCGACCAGGGCGGAACGGCACAGCGCGACGAGCTGGCGCTCACCCGCCGACAGCCGCCCGCCCCGCTCGAGCACGTCGGTGTCCAGCCCCTCGGGCAGCTGCTCGAACCGTTCGGCGACGCCGATCGAGCGAACCGCCGCCCAGAGCTGCTCGTCGCTCGCGTCCGGCGCGGCGAGCCGCAGGTTGTCGGCGACCGACCCGCCGAAGACGAAGCCCTCCTGGGGGACGACGACGATCTCGCGGCGGAGCGACTCGAGCGTGATGTCGCGGACGTCCACGCCGCCGATCCGGACCGTTCCCTCGTCGGCGTCGTAGAGCCGGGCGATCAGCTTCGCCAGCGAGCTCTTGCCGGAGCCGGTCGCGCCGACCACGGCGAGCCGCTCACCCGGGCGCACGTGCAACGTCACGTCGCGCAGCACCGGCTGGCTGGTCGCCGGGTAGGCGAACGTGACGTGCTCGACGTCGATCGACCCGTCGCTCGGTGCCGGGACGGCATCGGGTGCGTCCTCGATCTCGGGGCGGGTGTCGAGGATCTCGAACATCTTGTTCAGCGACGCACCCGCCGACTGCAGCGAGTTGTAGAGCTGGGAGAGCTGCTGCACCGGCTCGAACAGGCTCGACAGCAGGAGCACCACGGCGATCACCGTGCCCACCGAGACCTGCCCGGTGCCGGCCAGCCAGGCACCGACGCCGACCGCGATCGCCGTCGCCAGCACACCGAGGAACTCGACGACGCCGAAGTACCACGTCGCGATGCGGACGCTGTGGAGGTGGGCGCCGTACAGCTCGCGGTTCACGGTGCGGAATCGGCGGCGCTGCTCGTCCTCGCGGGCCGAGGCCTGGATCACCCGGATGCCGGCGATGTTCTCCTGCAACGCCGACAGGGTGGCGGCGACGCGATCGCGGACGTCGAGGTAGGCGACGTTCGACCGACGCTGGAACCGGATCGACGCGATCACGATCAGCGGCATCACGACCAGGGCGAGCAGCGTGAGCTGCCAGGAGAGCGCGAGCAGCACGACGAGCGCGAACGCGACCAGCAGGGTCGCGGAGACGAACTGGAGCAGGCCCCACTGCACGAGCTCGGACAGCGACTCGATGTCGGCGGTCATGCGCGACACGAGCACACCGGTCCGATTCCGGTCGAAGAAGGCGAGCGGCTGACGTTGGATGTGGTCGAACAGCTCGAGCCGCAGGCGGCGCAGGAACCCCTCGCCGGTCCGGTTGACGTAGACGTACTGCTGCCGGGCGCCGACCAGCGCGACGATCGCGACGGCGACATACGCCGCGACGGCGAGGTCGAGCGCACGACCGTCGCCGGCGCGGATGCCGTCGTCGATCGCGAACCGGATGATGACCGGTCCGAGCAGCGTCGAGGCGGTCGACAGTGCGACGAACACGAGCGTGATCGCAGCCAGGCGCCGGAACGGCGCGGCGAGCTCGACGGTGCGGCGCAGCACACGACGGGCCGCGGCCCGATCGAGCCGGTCGGCGTCGGTGACCGCGTGCGTCGACCACATCAGCCGGCGACCGAGTCCTCGGGTGCGGGCCCGGCCGCCTCTGCGAGGACCGCCCGGTAGCGCGGTTCGTCGACGAGCAGTCGATCGTGAGGGCCGTCGGCCACGATCCGACCCTCGTCGAGCAGCACGACGCGGTCGGCGAGGGCGATCGTGCCGGGTCGGTGCGCGATCACGATCGTGGTCCGCCCCTCCATCACGACGCCCATCGCAGCTCGGATCTCGTGCTCCTTGGCCGGGTCGACCGCACTGGTCGCGTCGTCGAGGATCAGCACGGCCGGGTCGCCGACCACGGCGCGGGCGATCGCCAGGCGTTGACGTTGGCCGCCGGAGAGCGAGTACCCGCGCTCGCCGATCACGGTGTCGTAGCCGTCGGGGAGCTCGGCGATGAAGTCGGCGGCGCCGGCCAGGCGTGCCGCGCGCTCGATCACCTCGTCGCTCGCGTCGGGGCGGGCGAAGGCGATGTTGGCGCGCACCGTGTCGTGGAACAGCAGGGTGTCCTCGAAGACGAGACCGATCGACCGGCGCACCTCGGTCACCGGGCGGTCGCGGAGGTCGACGCCGTCGAGGAGGACGGCGCCCTCGTCGGGATCGTAGAAGCGGATGAGCAACCTCGCGATCGTCGACTTGCCCGAGCCGGTCGCACCGACGATCGCCACCGAGGTGCCGGCCTCCACCACGAGGTCGAGCCCGTCGAGGACGTCGCGCCCCGTGTCGGGTCCGTCGTCGCGTTCGGCGTCGCGCTCCGGATCGCGGTAGCCGAAGCGGACGTCGCGGAGCTCGACGTGACCGCGGGCGCTGGGCCGGTCCCGGTCGACCGTCGGTGGATCGGCGACCTGGGCGGGCGTCCCGAGAACGTCGTCGATCCGGTCGAGCGCCGCTGCGGCGCGTTGGCCGAAGGCGACCGTCATCCCGATCGTCCGGACGGGCCAGACCAGGAGCTGTACGTAGAAGTTGAACGCCACGAGCTCGCCGATCGTCATCTCACCCCGCAGGACGCGGTGGCCCCCGACGGCCAGCACCCCGATCAGCCCGACGGTGGGGAGGGCGTCGATGATCGGGAGGTGCGTCGCGCGAACCCGCGCCGCACCGAGCGACGCGCGCTGGATGTCGTCCGCTTCGTTCGCCAGTCGCGCCGACCGGACGGCCTCGGCGCCGAAGCCCTTGACGACCCGGACGCCCGACACCGTCTCCTCGACGACCGTCGCCAACTCCGCCTGCTCGGCCTGCACCGCGCGGACTGCCGGGTGGATGCGGGTCGAGAACCGCCGGGCGGCGACGTTGACGAGCGGCAGCGGCACGAGCGCGACGGCGGCGAGCAGGGGGTCGGTCGAGACGAGGACCGCCACGACCGCGATCACCAGCGCCAGGTTCGACAGCGTCATCGGGAGCATGACGACGAACAGCTGCACCTGGTTGAGATCGCTCGACGCCCGGCTCATGAGCTGGCCGGTCTGCGCCCGGTCGTGGTACCCGATGTGCAGACCGAGCAGATGGCCGAGGATCCGCTCCCGCAGGCGCGTCTCGACCAGTCGGCTCTCACGGAACGAGACGTACCGGCGCAGCGCGGAGAAGGTCCCGGCGACCACGCCTGCGAGCGCGATGGCCAGGGCCCACCCCCACGCCGTCGCCCCCTGCTCGATCGACCGATCGATCGCGAGACCGGTGAGCTGGGGGATCGCGACCTTGCCGAGCATCCACGCCAGCCCGATCGCCACGCCGAGCAGCAGCCCGCGCCGCTGTCGGCGGACGAGCGCGAGCAGGGGTGCCCACGTCGAGGTGGTGCTCCCCGGCGACCCGGCCGACGCAGCGCCGCGCCGCGTCATCGCTCGGCGCCGGTCGCGACGTCAGCCGGCAAGGAGGTCGCGCACCCGTTCCTTCGGTCGACCGACGATCGCCGTGTCGCCGGCGACCACGATCGGCCGCTGCAGGAGCATCTTGTGGGCGACCAGCACGTCGACGATCTGATCGGCGGTGGCCACGTCATCGTCGGTGAGCTCGAGCTTCTTGAAGAGACTGTCGCGCCGGACCAGCGCCGTCGGTTCGTCGTCGAGCTTGGCGATGATGTCGCGCAACGTCTCGGCATCGGGCGGGTTCTTGCGGTACACCACGATGTCGGCGTCCACGCCCAGCTCCTCGGCAATGCGCACGGCATTGGTCGAGGAGTTTCAATGAGGGTTGTGGTAGATCGTCACGGCGGCCATGGCCACACCGTACCGATGGGCCATCGACCCCGCATCGCCCGGACGTCCGCCTGCGACACCCCGCTGCCAAGATGAGGCTCCGACGTCCCCCCTGCCCCCGCACTGCGGAGACCGTCATGCCCTCCCCCGACCCCTGCCAGGCCGCTCGCCGCCGCCATCTCCGGGTCCACCCCGGGGCGCGGCTCGATCGACCGTCCGCCGCGATCGCCGTCGTCGACCGGGCCGTCGCCGTCCCGCGCCGCAACGAGACGATCGCGCTGCTCCTCGACCACGCCCGCCATGGCGTGGCGATCGTGTCGGTCGCCGGCACCGACCACGCCGACGACGTGGTCGAGGTCGTCGAGCTGCTCACCAGCCCGAGCGCCCACCACGGACGCGCCGACGCGCTCGTCGTCGCGTCGGTGTGGTGCGATCCACCGGCCGACCGCGACGACCGACCCGTCGTCGATCGCTGGCTCGAGCTCCACCAGATCGCCGCCGACCGCGGTGTCGAGCTGCTCGACTGGTTCGAGCTCACCGATCGGGTGACGTCGCTCCGGGTCGAGGCGGGCGCGCCGTCGCGGTGGTGACATCGCCGGTGTCGCCGCCGTGGATCGCGGCGCCGACCCGGCGCCGCTCGGCCGGCGTCAGACGCAGACCGGCCGAGCGCAGCCGGCGCAGCAGCTCACGGCTCGACACCTCGACGGCGCCGGCGTCGATCAGGGCGTCTCTGAAGCGCTCCGGGACGTCGTAGTGGTCGCCCTGGAAGCCCCGCCGCGGGATGCCTGCGGCGTCGGCGAACGACTGCAGCTCGTCGATGCTCGCGTCGCTCACGAGATGGCACCACCGTTCCCCGCGGAACCACCACAGCGGCTGGTCGATCAGGATCGTCACGCGATCGAGCCTGTCAGACGATCGGGTGCGAGACTGAGACGGTGCCGGCACGTGACGAACTCGCGATCGCGCTGGCCTGGCAGCAGCACGTCGGCGACGACGTCGGACCCAGCTCGGTGCTCGAACGGGCGATCAACCGCTACCGCGAGCCGTGGCGGGTGTACCACGGTGTCGGCCACCTGATCCGCGTGGTGCAGGCGATCGACGAGGTCGTTCGTGACGCCCCCGCGACGGCGATCCACGACCGTGGCACCGTCGTCGCAGCCGCCGTGTTCCACGACGCCGTCTACGAACCGGGCCGCGTCGACAACGAGGCGGCGAGCGCCGCGCTCGCCCTCCGCGAGCTGACCACGTTGCCGGGGTGGACGCCCGAGCGAGCCGCCCGGGTCGCGGCGATGATCGAGCACACAGCGGGACACCGCCAGTGCGACGACGGGCCCGACACCGACGTGCTGATCGCCGCCGACCTGGCGATCCTCGCCGCCTCGCCGGCCCGATACGCCGAGTACTGCACCGGCATCCGCCGGGAGTACCCCGACGCCGACGACGACGCCTGGGCGGCCGGCCGCAGCACGGTGCTGCGCAACTTCCTCGATCGGGAGGCGATCTTCCCGGTCCGGCTCGGGCTGACGTCGTGGGAGCACCGCGCTCGGGCGAACATGACCGCCGAGATCGCGTCGCTCGCCGCGACCGGCTCAGCGACGTCGTGAGCGACGGACGCGGACCCTGATCGGCTGGGTGCGCGGCGTCGCCGCACCGGCGACGGCCACCAGGCCGAACATCGCCGCGAGGCCGTACCAGAGGGTGGACATGCCCGCAGTGTAGGCGCCTCCTCCGGCGTCGTCGCATCGGTCGCGATGTAGGGTCCGATCCGTGCCCGATCCAGCGCTGACCAACACCACCGTCGAGCTGCTCCGGACGATGATCCGCAACGAGTGCGTGAACGACGGGACCGAGGCGTCGGGTGACGAGGTCCGCAACGCCGACGTCCTCACCACCTTCCTCGAGGGTGCGGGCCTCGACGTCGAGCGGTTCACCTCGCGCCCGGGCCGCGACTCGGTGGTCGCGCGGATCGCGGGCAGCGACCCCGACGCCCCGTCCCTGTGCCTGATGGGTCACACCGACGTCGTCCCGGTGAGCCCCGACGGCTGGACGAACGACCCCTTCGGTGGCGAGCTCATCCGATCGCCGGAGGGCGTCGACGAGGTGTGGGGCCGCGGCGCGATCGACATGCTCAACCTCACCAGCTCGATGGCCGTCGCGTTCCGCCACCTCGCCGACACCGGGTTCCGGCCGCGCGGCGACCTGGTCTTCTTCGGTGTCGCCGACGAGGAGGCCGGTGGTCTCTGGGGGGCCGAGTGGATGTTCGAGCACCACCGCGACGCCGTCGACGCCGACTACTGCCTGACCGAGCTCGGCGGATGGTCGACCGTCGACGCCGACGGGACTCGCCACGTGACCGTCAACGTCGGCGAGAAGGGCCTCGCATGGCGCCGCCTGACGGTGACCGGCACACCCGGCCACGGCTCGATGCCGTTCGGGGCCGACAACGCGCTGGTCAAGGCGGCCGAGGTGGTGCGCCGGCTGGCCGAGTACCGGTCGACGCCGACGATCACCTCGGCGTGGACCGAGCAGGTCGATGCGCTCTCCCTGCCCGACGACCTCCGCGCCGCGCTCACCGACCCGGATCGGCTCGACGGCGCGATCGAGTCGCTGCCGGTGGGCATCGCGAGGATGTGCCACGCCCAGACCCACACGACGATCTCGCCCAACGTGGCGACCGGCGGTGTCAAGACGAACGTGATCCCCGACGAGGTCCACATCGAGGTCGACATCCGCACGGTGCCGGGGATGACGTCGACCGATGTCGACGAGATGCTCGCCGACGCACTCGGCCCGCTCGCGGCCAGCGTCTCGACCGACGTGTTGCAGGAAAGCGACGCCACGTGGTGCGGCACCGACAACGAGCTGTGGGACACGGTCTCGCGTCACACCCAGGCCGCCTACCCCGGTTCGCGCATCATCCCCGGGCTCGTCGTGGGCGGCACCGACGCCCGGTTCTACCGCGAGCAGGGCCGGGTCGCCTACGGTGCCGGGCTCTTCTCTCCGTCGATCGATGCGGCCACGTTCGGCAACCGGTTCCACGGACACGACGAGCGCATCGACGTCGACAGCCTCGCCCTCTCGACGGAGTTCTGGATCGGCGTCGCCCGCGATCTCGTCGGCTGACGGCTCATCCGACGAACGCCCGCATGTGGAACGCCATCTGGTCGGCCCCGTACCGGAACTCGACCCCGACCGGGCACGCCACCCGGGCGGCGCAGCCCAGCACGGCACACCGGGGATCGGCATCGCGACCGACGTGGGTCCGGCACGACTCGACCTCGTAGCGTCCTGGTCCGATCGCATCGACCGGACACGCCGACAGGCACGGCTGCCCGACACACGCCACACACGTCCCCCCACCGTCGCGCATGGTGCCAGGCACCATGCGCGACACGTCGTCGGCGACGACGAAGATGCCGCGGTAAGCGTGCCACAGACCGAAGTCCGGGTGGATCAACAAGCCGATCGGTGACCGCTCGACGACATCGGCGGCGATCGCCCAGCGCTGCACCGGCCAGAACGGTTCGTCGCTCGGGTGGAGGTAGACCGCACCGAACCGCTCGGCGATCGGCGCGAGGAGCGCGCGAGTCCACCGGTCGAGGGCGTTGTCGTCCGGACGGCCGTGCGGGTCGTCACCCCGGAAGTGCGGCCACATCTCGCCGCCGACGTTGCCGATCACCACGAGCGACGACGCGTCACGACCGTCGACCTTCGGGAGCATGGCCCGATCGCCGGGCTCGAGGTCGGACACGCTGACGGCGCCGCGCACGCGCATCCCGATCGCCTCGACCGCGGCAGTCAGATCGAGCACGTCGATCAGATCGACCGGTTCGATCGGTTCGATCGGTCGGTTCGTGTCGTCGTCGGCGGGCACGTGGCCGAGGCTACGTCGGCTCACCTACGCTGTCCGCATGTCCGAGCTCGAGACCGCGCCGGTGACGACGATCCCCCAGACCGAGGAGGTCACCGAGACCGGCGAACCGGTGCACGCCCACATCGTCAAGGTCGGCCCCGGCGAGTCCGCCGCCGCCAAGGTGCTGGAAGCGCGCATCAACGGCACACCGATCGAGGCGTTGTGCGGCTACGTGTGGGTGCCCGCCCGCGATCCCAAGCAGCTGCCGGTCTGCCAGGCCTGCAAGGAGACCTACGACATGTACAAGGCCTTCAACGACGGGTTGCGCGACTCGCCGGGCGACTGACGCCATGTCCGGCCCCCGCCTGCGCCGGGCGGTTCGAGCGCTGATGATCGCGGACGACGCCGTCCTGCTCGTGCGCTTCGTCTTCCCGAGCGGCATCGAGGCGTGGGCGCTCCCCGGCGGAGGTCTCGAGGACGGCGAGGTCCCGAGCGACGGGCTTCGCCGGGAGCTCCACGAGGAGCTCGGTCTCGACGGGTTCGAGATCGGTCCACACGTCTGGAGCCGGACGCACATCATCCCGATGACGACCGGTCACGACGGCCAGCGCGACGAGGTCTACGTCGTGCCGACCGCCCGCTTCGAACCGCGGCCGACGATCGGTTGGGATGCGCTCCGCCGCGAGTACGTCCACGAGATCCGCTGGTGGCCGCTCGCCGACGTCGCCGCCGCGCACGACACCCGGTTCGCCCCGCGCCGCCTCGGCGCTCTCCTCGCCGACTACGTCCGCGACGGCCCGCCACCCACCCCCATCGACACCGGCGTGTAGATGTCGCGCATGGTGCCTGGCACCATGCGCGACATCTCAGCGGAAGTCGCGGCTCTTGGTGGTGGCGGCGAGCGGGAGCGGGGCGAGGTGGTCGGCGACGAGGTTGGTGACCCCCTCGCTGCGTTCGAGGCGGCCGCCGATCATCAGCGCCGGGGCGCCGCGGGCGATCGGGGCGTAGCGCTTCCAGCAGCCCTTCGACACCACGACGTTGATCAGGCCGGTCTCGTCCTCGATCGAGAGGAACGTGGTGCCCTGGGCGGTCATCGGCCGTTGGCGGTGGGTGACGACCCCGGCGACGGTCACCCGACGCGTCGGCTCGTGCGACTCGAGATCGGCGGCGGTCAGCACCCCCCGCCGGCGCAGCTCGTCGCGCACGAACTTCGTCGGGTGACCGTCGGGCGACACCCCGGTCGCCCACAGGTCGGCGACCGACTCCTCGATCGGCTCCATGCCCGGGAGGCGGGGGGCCTCGTCGCCGGTGACGATGCCCGGGAGCCGACCGGGTCGCGACTGGGCGACGGCGCCGGCGGTCCAGAGCGCCTCGCGCCGGTCGAGCCCGAAGCACTCCCCGAACGCCCCGGCGGTCGCCAACGCCTCCAGATGGGCCTGGGTGACCTCGGGGACTCGCCGGACGAGATCCTCCGGTGCCCGGTACGGCCCGTGCTCGCCGCGCTCGGTCTCGATCCGCTCGGCCAGGTCGGCGCCGAGACCGCGCACCGACGCGAGCCCGAGCCGAACCGCGTCGCCGCCGTCCTCGAGCGTGGCACCGGCCCGCGACGCCGCGAGGTCGGGGGTCCGCACGGTCACGCCGTGGCGGCGGGCGTCCTGCACGAGCGTGTGCGGCGACCAGAACCCCATCGGCTGGGCGTTGATCAGCGCCGCGCAGAACGCCGCCGGTTCGTGGTACTTGATCCACGACGAGGCGTAGACGAGATAGGCGAAGCTCACCGAGTGCGACTCGGGGAAGCCGTAGTTCGCGAACGCCTTCATCTTGTGGAAGATCTCGTCGGCGATCTCGCCGGTGATGCCACGCTCGGCCATCCCGGCGTACAGCCGCTCCTTCAGGCGTTCCATCCGGGCCGCCGAGCGCTTGGACCCCATCGCCTGACGCAGCTCGTCGGACTCGGCCGGCGTGAACCCGGCGACGTCGATCGCCATCTGCATCAGCTGCTCCTGGAACAACGGCACACCGAGCGTCTTCGCGAGGGCGTTCTCGAGCAGCGGATGCAGGTACGTGACCGGTTCGAGCCCGTTGCGCCGCCGGATGAACGGGTGCACCGATCCGCCCTGGATCGGACCGGGCCGGATCAGTGCCACCTCGACGACGAGGTCGTAGAAGGTGCGCGGCCGCAGCCGCGGCAGCGTGGCCATCTGGGCGCGCGACTCGATCTGGAACACGCCGACGGTGTCGGCGCGGCAGATCATCTCGTACACCTCGTCCTCCTGGGGGATGGTCGCGAGATCGACCTCGTACCCCCGGTGCTCGGCGATCAGGTCGACGGCGTAGTGCAACGCCGACAACATCCCGAGACCGAGCAGATCGAACTTGACGAGGCCGGCCGCGGCACAGTCGTCCTTGTCCCACTGGAGCACGCTGCGGCGATCCATCCGTCCCCACTCCACCGGGCAGACCTCGATCACCGGCCGGTCGCAGATCACCATCCCGCCCGAGTGGATCCCGAGGTGGCGCGGTGCGTCCTCGATCTCCCCGGCGAGATCGAGGACCTCGTCGGGGACGGTGCAATCGGGCTGTTGTCGCGTCGCCTCGACTCCTCCCCAGCCGTCGATCTGCTTGGCGTAGGCGTCCTGCTGTCCGGGGGTGTGGCCGAGCGCCTTGGCCATGTCACGGATCGACGAGCGGGCCCGGTAGGTGATCACGTTGGCGACCTGGGCGGTGTGGTGCCGGCCGTGACGCTCGTACACGTACTGGATGACCTCTTCGCGCCGGTCGGACTCGATGTCGATGTCGATGTCCGGTGGCCCGTCGCGCTCGGTCGACAGGAACCGCTCGAACAGCAGGCCGAGGCCGACCGCGTCGGCCTTGGTGATCCCGAGTGCGTAGCAGACCGCCGAGTTGGCGGCGCTCCCCCGACCCTGGCAGAAGATGTCGGCGCGCCGGCAGAACTCGACGAGGTCCCACACGACGAGGAAGTACCCCGGGTACCCGAGGTGCTCGATGATGTCGAGCTCCCGGTCGATCGTCGCCCACGCCGTGACGGAGCAAGCCTGGCTTGCTCCTTCACGGTCGCCGTACATGCGGCGGCCGCCCTCCTCGGTGATGCGGCGGAGGTACTGCATCTCGGTCAGACCGTCGGGGCACGGGAACGGCGGGAGCTCGGGTGCGACGAGCGACAGGTCGAACGCGGCGGCGCGGCCGATCTCGGCGGCGTGCTCGACCACACCGGGATACCGGGCGAAGCGGCGTTCCTGCTCGGCCCCGGACCGGAGGTGGGCGCCCGAGCAGGCCGGGAGCCACGGGTCGAGTTGGTCGAGGCTGCTGCGCGCCCGGACCGCGGCGATCGCCGAGGCGAGTCGGCGCTGGGACGGGGTCGCGTAGTGGACGTTGTTGGTGGCGATGCATTCGACCCCGGTCTGATGTGCGATCGACACGAGAGCGTCGTTGCGGGCCGAGTCGAGCGGGTCGCCGTGGTCCCACAGCTCGACGAGGACCCGGTCGCGGCCGAACGCCGCGATCAGCTGTTCGAGCTCTCGACGAGCCGCCGCCGGACCGTCGGCCATCAGCGCACGGTTGACCGCTCCCTTGCGGCACCCGGTGAGCACCCAGCTCACCCCGGCGACCTGGTCGACGACGTCGGCGAAGGTGAACTGCGGCGCACCCTTCTCCCCCGCCAGGTGGCCGAGCCCGAGCGCCCGCGACATGCGGGCGTAGCCGGTCGGACCGTCGGCGACGACGAGCAGGTGGGTGCCGTGCGGGTCGGGCGCCTGGGCGTCGGGGAGCTCCCCGGTGTCGATCTGGAACAAGGTGTCGGCCTCGGCGCGGGCGACGTGCTGGTGGTCGGCGAGACCGGGGGTGAGGGTGATCTCGGTGCCGAACACGGTCGGCAGTCCGACGGCACGGGCCGCCTCGGCGAAGCGGACGATGCCGTACAGACCGTTGTGGTCGGTGAG